>CAZZPX010000545.1:0-2808 GCA_964655955.1 uncultured Phycisphaerales bacterium
GGCACGCTGGCGCTGCTCAAGCACCGCGTCAACGAGCCCGAACCCGGTGTGCCTGAGGATTTGCACGGCGCCGTCATCACCGCGCTCAACGAAGAGGCCGTGGCCGCCGCCGCACTCGGCAACAAGGGTGGACTGAACCTGATCGTCAGCTACGAGGCCTTCGCCGTAAAAATGCTCGGCCTGATGCGGCAGGAAATCATCTTCGCCCGCCACCTGCGTCAGGTCGGCCAGCCCGCCGGCTGGCTGTCGGTGCCACTCATCGTCACCTCGCACACCTGGGAGAACGCCAAAAACGAACAGTCGCACCAAGACCCGACGATCGGCGAAGCCCTGCTGGGCGAGATGTCGGACACCTCGCGCGTGTTGTTCCCGGTGGATGGCAACACTGCGGTCGCCGCGCTGCGCGAAATCTATGCCGGACGCGGGCAACTGGCCTGCCTCATCGTTTCCAAGCGCGACGTGGAGAACCGCTTCGATGCCGAATCGGCGCAACGCCTGATCCGTGACGGCGCGGCCCATCTGATCGGTGACCCCGCCGAGGCCGAAGTGCAGCTCATCGCGCTGGGTGCCTACCAACTCGACGAGGCGATCAAGGCGCAGCAGCACCTTGCCGGGATGGGCAAGCGCGCCTGCGTCACCGTCATCCTGGAACCTGGCCGCCTGCGCATCCCGCGCGATGCCATGGAAGCGGAGTTCGTCGATGAAGACGCCACTGTCAGCACGCTGTTCCCGCAAGGCCTGCCGCGCGTGATCCTCACCCACACGCGCCCCGAGCCCATGCTCGGCATTCTGCGCCGCATCGACAACGGCCCGACCAGGACGCACGCCCTCGGCTACATCAGCCGCGGCGGCACCTTCGATGTCCCCGGCATGCTGTTCGCCAACCGCTGCACCTGGGCGCATGCGGTGGATGCAGCAGCGGCCGTGGCCGGCTGGAATCGTGAAGGACTGCTCGACCCTGCGCAGCGCGCGGCTCTTGATGGCACCGGCGATCCCAAAGATTTATTGAGCCCGTGAGTCAGGTACGCGAATCCTGTGCCGGTCATGAAGTGCGCCGGCAGCTCCAGGCCGGTGGAGGCGATGTCCTCGCGGTCTGCGCCAGTTCTCAACTGCGCAACGTGCCCAGCAGGTTGCATGTCAGGATCACGCATCGCCTGCACCGCTTATCCAGTCCCTGTTCGTCCAGGGAGTCGGCGCGCTGCTGCATCGCCTGCTTGGTTCCCTCACCGGAGCCCAGGTTGCTCAGGCCCGCCCTGCTGCCATTCGAGCCGGGTGGCCCCGATCACGCGGGCCTGCCGCTCGATGGGCAGGTACGATTTCAGCTCAATGGCCACACCACCCAGACGCTGCACGTCATGGCGGCGGCCCTGCTCGGGCTGATCGTTCGGCACCTTCCATAGCCCTTCGACCACGCGCTCCATGGTGCTGGCACGGCGTGGTGCCTCCAAGTGCCCGAACGTGGCTAGACACTTTGCACGGGGGCGAATGGGCCTGCCTTGGGCATACCCTCACCCTGCTTGGCATGTCCTTCAATGGGGCAGCTTGACGGCCTTCCAGCCGCTGTGGCTGAAATACTTGCCGTAGGCGTTGGAGGCCTGCGCGACCTGCACCACGCCGGCGGCGCGCTTGCCTTCTCCGTGCTTGCCCTGGGCGGCCTCGGCGCCCGCCACCAGGTCGGCCACGATGATGTGCAGCTGGGCGTCCGCCTCGGGGGGCAACTTGCAGTTTTCCACCATGTAGGCGACCTGTTGGTCGACGGCGTTGCCGAAGGCGTCGTAGTCGGCCGCCGTGGCCTTGCCCGCATGGGCCGCCGGCAGGATTTTCGTCACCGATGCGCGGACGGCCGTCATGGCCTGGCGCAGCGGCGCGTCGGTGTCCCATTTCTTGCCGGCGTTGAGTTGCAACTGGTGGGTTTCGGCGCTGCCGTGGCTGTCGTGCGCGCTCGCGGCCATCGAGGTCAGGGGGACTGCCAGGGCGGCGGCCAGCAGCAGTGTGGTGAGTTGCTTCATGGAAATGCTCCGTTGAAAGTTGAACCATGCAAGGTGGCCGTGCGGATTGCCTGGCTGCCTTGCCCTCTTCAACGAAGCGCGCGTCTGAATGTTCCATGTGTTTTGCATCTTTGGTGCACGGCCTTATTTGCGGTGCAGCAGCTCCTCCTCGGTCGCCTCCTGCGCGTAGCGACCCAGCAACAGCTGCAGCAGGCGCTCGCGCTGGGCGGTGTCCAGCAGCTCGCGCTCGGCCAGCAACTGGGTGATCACGCGCTGCTGCTGCGCGGCCTGCAGGCGGGCAATGGCGGCTTGCTCGGCGTCGATGGCCGCGCGGTCGGGTGCGGCGGCGAAGATGTGGCGCACCAGGGCTTCGCGGCGGTGGCGTATGTCGTCCCAGTTGGATGACAGGTCGTGCAGGAACGGCGCCTCCAGCGCCTCCCAGCGCGTGCGTTGCCCGGGCGTGAGCGCCAGGTAGTCCGGCAGGTGCACGGCCGGCGCCGGGGGCGGCGCCACGCGGGCAGGGCGCAGCACGAGCGCCGCAAGAATGCCCAGGTTGAGCGCCAGCGAGACGGCCAGCAGGGTGCGGATCCAGGCGGTGTGTTTCATGGCAGATTCCTTGGCAGTCGGCAAATCTCGGTGGCGGCGCACAGCCCGCCCGGCGGCACGGGGTCGAACACGCGCGCCATGGCGGGGTCGGCGGCCGCAAACGTGGTGGGAATGGCTGCTCCCGTGCCCAGCAGCAGCCCGCCCAGCCACACGCCCGCGGCCAGCGCCGCGCCAGCCGCCAGGCCCGTGGGCATCCAGCCCAGAAGGTCCCAGC
>CAZZPX010000546.1:0-2787 GCA_964655955.1 uncultured Phycisphaerales bacterium
TCCAGATCGGGAGTCGCCCCGTCCCTGTTCGGCCGGATCTACTGCGCTGCCGCGGGTTGCTGCGACCTCCGCGCACTCACGAACAAAGCGATTGCCGCGATGACGAAGACGAGGCAGAGCAGCGCCATGACGCTCTGCGACACGACCGCTGCGGGGCGATCGAGTTCGGACCAGGGCTGCGTGAAGACGGCGGGCAGCTTCATCACCCCGCGCATCGTGCCGAGCACGCCGAGCGCCGCGACGACGACCGCGATGTGCATGAGCATCTTGCGGGCGACGCGCCGGGCGGCGAGGATGCCGAGCAGCAGCAGCACGATGCCGAAGAAGCTGGGGATGAAGGCGGTCAGGCTCTGCTGGCCGGTGGCGAAGTAGCCGATCACGCCGAGCAGCGTGAGCAGCACGCCGAGCGCGATGGTCAGAAGCGGCATGTGTGCGTTCTCCTCTCTACAAAGGGGGCGGTTGAACAGAATGGTAGGCGAGCCGCGGCCCGGGCGTGCCGTACGGCCCCGCCGCGCCGGGGGACCCACGGGCTCGCAGCCGCGACTCGCGTCCTGAAACACAAACTCAACTGCGTCGATCGGCGCAACGCCGGGCGATTGCATCTGTCGCGGCGCTGCGCCCGGCGATAGGCTGGCTGGGCGACCGCTGCGCCGGTCCAGCCGCTCCCGTTTCCCGCGCTCCCGCCATGGCTCACGCCCGCATCTCCATCGCGATCCATCCTCCCGACGATCCGCAGCAGCGTCTCGGCTGCGAGGACTGTGTCCGCAGGCGCCTGCTCGGCCGGCCGGGCGTGCGCGCGGTCACACTGCACGACCGCAACGGCGAGATGGACGTCGAGGTCGAATACGACGCGGGAGCGATCTCCCTCTCCAGCATCGAGCAGCACCTGCGGCAGTCGCACGACTGCTGCAGCCGGGCCCTGGCGGAAGGAATGGTCTGCCTCATCGTGCCGGTCGAGCGCATGCAGTCGCCCGAACACGCGCGCCGGCTCGAAGGGGCGCTGAACCGCCTTGACGGCCTGTCGGCGACGATCTCCTACGCGGCGGGCACGTGCCGGCTCGAGTTCAACCGCACGGCCTGCCCGCTGGTGGACGTGGTGCGAGTGGTGGATCGCGTCGGGTGCCACGCCCGCTTCGGCGAGGCCAGCCGCTGCGGCGTGCCGGCGGAAGTCGCCGAGGAACTGAGCACGCGGCAGACGGTCGAAAAGCTGTCGCCGCTGGCTCGACTGCCGAAGGGCATCGCCTGGCTGGGGTCGCACCTGGAACTGACGCTGGTGCTGCTCGGCGGGGGGCTGCTGGCCGTCGCCTTCGCCCTTCACCTGGCGGAGGGGCCGCCCTGGCTCCGCGCGGCGCTGCTGCTTGTCAGCGCCGTCGTCACCAGCACCGAGACCTTTCCCGAGGCGATCGAGGAGCTGAAGGCGCGCCGGCTCAGCGTCGACGTGCTCATGTTCGTGGCGGCGATCGGGGCCGCCGCACTGGGACATTACGAGGAAGGGGCGCTGCTGCTCTTTCTCTTCGGCCTGGGCAGCGCGGGGGAACACCTGGCGCTCGATCGCGCCCGCAGGGCCATCCGGGCGCTGAGCGACATGCGCCCCGCGCGGGCAACGCGCCTTGGGCTGGGTGGAGATGAAGAGGAGGTCGCGGTCGAAGAGATCGTGGTCGGCGACTTTGTCGTGGTGCGGCCGTTCGATCGCATCGCGATCGACGGCGAGATCACCGACGGCGCCTCGGCCATCAATGAAGCCGCCATCACCGGCGAGGCGATGCCCGTCGACAAGGAGATCGGCGACGAGGTCTTCGCCGGCACGCTGAATGGCGAGGCGCGGCTGGTCGTACGCGCCTCGCGCACGGCGGGCGAGAGCACCATCGCCCGCATCATCCGCATGGTCGAAGAAGCGCAGACGACGAAATCGCCCGCGGAACTCTTTACCGATCGAGTCGAGCGCTGGTACGTGCCGCTCGTCTTCCTGGCGACGGCCCTGCTCATCCTCATCCCCCCGCTCTTCTTCGCGGAAAGCTGGGGAACGTGGTTCTATCGCTCCATGGGCTTCCTGACGGCGGCGTCGCCGTGCGCCCTGGCGATCGGCACGCCCGCGGCGATGCTCTGCGGGCTGGCGCGGGCGGCGCGCACGGGCGTCCTCATCAAGGGCGGCGTGTACCTCCAGTCGCTGAGCACCGTCAAGGCCATCGCCTTCGACAAGACCGGCACGCTCACGCGCGGCACGCCGCGCGTCATGCGCATCGTCACCGGCGACAATCACGACGAGGAGCGCCTCCTCGCCCTGGCGGCGGCAGTCGAAGCGCAGGTCAACCACCCCCTCGCCGAAGCCATCGTCAAGGAGGCGCAGCGGCGCTTCCTCGATCTTCCCGCCGTGCGCGACGTGCAGCAGATCGCCGGCATCGGCGCGGCGGGCGCGATCGACGGCGCGACGATCAGCATCGGCCGCATGCGCGAGACGGGCGGCAGCGTCGCCATGAACGACGCCTTGCGCGCTGAGGCGCGGGCGCTCGCCGAGGCGGGCATGACCGTTGTGGTCGTCGGGCGCGAGGAGACGGCGATCGGGCTCATCGGGCTGCTCGACGAGCCGCGCGAGGCGGCGAAGGAGGTGCTGGCGTCGCTGCACGCGATGGGTTTTGCCCACATCGTCATGCTCACCGGCGATCAGAACGCCGCCGCCCGGGCCATCGCGGACAGCCTCGGCGTCGATCATTGCCACGCGGACCTCTTGCCCGAAGAGAAGCTCGACCTGGTCGGGCGCTTCGAACGCAAGTACGGCCCGACCGCGAT
>CAZZPX010000547.1:0-2309 GCA_964655955.1 uncultured Phycisphaerales bacterium
CCGGGTGAGCCAGAACGCCAGCACCGCCGCCCGCTCGTGAAGCGCCGGCTCGTCCAACTCGTGCCGTTCCTGCTCGTGGGCGCGCTGATCAATCTCGCTGTCGCGTGGGGGTTTGCGTGGGGTTTCAAATCTGAAGCATTCGGCAGTAGCGCAATGCCGAGGGCGCGCCGGGTGGATGGCGCGGTCAGCCAGGACGGCGTCATTTCAACTCACTTCCGGCAACTCGGTCGGTACAGAGCCCGTCAGTCAATGTCTGCAGATGACGGCACGTTGCCCCCAGACCCGGCGGACATCGATGAGTTCAGGAGGCACCTCCCGTGGTGGTCGACGTTACGCGACGAGCCGCCGCTCTTGAAGCAGGGAATACCGGAAGCGCAGCTCACTCCGCTGACCTTCTACTACGAAGTCGCCAACGGCTGGCCCCTGCTCTGCTTCCGGGGCAACTACGTCATGCGCGTCACGCTCGGCGCCCCTCACAAACTGGAGTTCATGAACGAGCAGGGAGTCGTGACCTCCGTCGCGACCGAGTACTGGGGCGTGCAGGGTCCGGCGTATCCGCTCATTCCGATCTGGCCCGCGCTCGTTGTCAACACACTCTTTTACGCTGCAGTCGCCTGGATCTGCTACGCGCTGGTTGCGCGACTGGTCTACGTTGCGACGACCCGCGCCCGGCGGCGAGTCAGACTCCGTCAGCGCCACTGCCCGCGCTGCGCCTATCCCATCGGCACGTCGTCTGTCTGCACGGAATGCGGCATGCCGCTTCCGAAGAAACCAGCGTCGCCTGACGAGCCCCGACCGTGAGGGAGGGGTTGCTTCCATGTGCAGACGCGTCATCGCCACTGGCGTCGATTGCGCATCTCTTGCAGCGAGCCGAGGTTCCGGTCGCGACTGCCGCTTCGTCAAGACCGCTTCCTCACGGGCGCGGCTCGTTGACCCCCGGTGCGCGAAGACCGACTCGCCGCGGTGAGCGGCGCAGCATGGCGGCGACCGCCCGAACGCAATTCTGCTTTTCTTCTGGCTTCTGTCACCTGCCGCCGCTGCGCTGCGCCTTGGGCAGTGTCGACGCGACCGCGATCGCCTCACGTGCACCGGCAGCGGCGCGTCACTCACCCACGAGCACCCAACAGGAGCATCCGTAATGAACACCATGATGACGAGCACGATGATCAACGGCATCGACACCGCCGCCCTGCAGGACACCATGAAGGCCATCAAGGCCGACCACAGCAAGGGCATCGCCAGTTTTCGAGCCCGCACCATCTGGAAGGACGGCTTCCAGTCCGAGAGCATGATCGACGGCTGGACGCTGGGCGGCGAAGAGCGGCCGCACAGCTTCACCATCAAGATCGACGAACCCCGCGAACTGCTGGGCCAGGACAGCCAGCCCAATCCGCAGGAGTACCTCATGGCCGCCATGAACGCCTGCATGCTCAACACCTTCGTCGCCGTCTGCTCCATGCTGGGCGTGACGCTCGAAGAGGTCGAGTTCCGCAGCGAGGGCGAGCTGGACCTGCGCGGCTTTCTCGGCCTCGACAGCAAAGTCATCGCCGGCTACGACGAGATCACGTACACGATCCGCGTCAAGGGCGACGGCACGGAGGCCCAGTACCGCAAGGCCCACGAGGCGATGGTCGCCACCTCGCCCAACTACTACAACATCGCCAACGCGATCAAGCTCAACTCGGAGCTGATCGTCGAATAAGGCTGCGAGGCGCGAGCCGCACGCAGCGTTCCCGGGTGATCGGCCGCAGCGCTTCAACGTGCTGCGGCCGATTTTCTCGTTGACTGATCCGCGAAGTGTGCGATCCTGTGCGAAAGGCGCCGTTGCGCCAATTGACTGATGCGTTTTCCGCGAAGCGAGCACACGATGAACAAGACTGAAGCACTCCAGGCCCTCGAAGCGGTCGGCAACGAGCAGACGAAGAAGACCTACAGGCGCCACGGCGTGCCCGAGCCGATGTTCGGCGTGCGCTACGGCGACCTGTACAAGATCGTGAAGAAGATCGGCACCGACCAGGCGCTGGCGGAGGAATTGTGGGCGACGGGCATTCACGATGCGCGCGTCTGCGCCGCCATGATCGCAGACCCCGAGAAGATGACCGCCGGCGCGCTCGACAAGTGGGCGAAGACCGCGAACAACCAGCTCATTCTCGATGCTGTCGCCGGGCTGGCGTGCAGGACGAAGCACGCCCGCATCTGCATGGAGAAGTGGATGTCGTCGAAGCAGGAGTGGGTTGCGGCGACGGGGTGGCACGTGCTGGCGGGCGGTTGCTGCGGCCGACCCGGCGAGGCGCAGGGCGACATTGCCG
>CAZZPX010000547.1:2319-2780 GCA_964655955.1 uncultured Phycisphaerales bacterium
TTCGCGATGCCGATCTCGAGTCGTATCTCAATCACATCGAAACGAAGATCCACACCAGCCCCAACCGCGTGCGGCACAGCATGAACGGCGCGCTCATCGCCATCGCCATGCGCAGCCCCGATCTGCAGAAGAAGGCCGTTGCCGCGGCGAAGCGCATCGGCAAGGTCGAAGTCGATCACGGCGACACCGCCTGTGAAACGCCCGACGCGGCGAGCTACATCAAGAAGATGGTCGAGCGCCAGAAGAAGAAGGTCAGCAAGAAGTCGACAAAGAAGACGGCGGCCGGGAAGAAGTCGACAAAGACGACCGCCCGCACGCGGTGAGGCGCGCACGGCGCCGTGAGATGTTTGGCCGCGACGCGCAGCGGAGCGCGTCTGGTCGCAATACAAAGCGCCAGATTCTCGATCTAGGAGCGCCGCGCCCTTACGGCCGATGCAACAGCCGCCCCTCCATCCCGCCCG
>CAZZPX010000548.1:0-2780 GCA_964655955.1 uncultured Phycisphaerales bacterium
CATCGCCGTCGTCCCCGTGGAAGGGCTCATGGATGTACCGCAAGCACAGTTCGTGGCGCACGCCCTGCGCGAACTCGAGCGGCGCGACGAGGTCAAGGCCGTCGTCCTGCGGGTCAACTCGCCCGGCGGCTACGTCACGCCTTCCGACGAAATCGCCCGGGCTGTCAAGAAGATGCAGCAATCCGGCCGCACGGTCGTCGCGAGCTACGGCGATGTGGCGGCGAGCGGCGGATACTACTGCTCCGTCCTCGCAGATGAGATTTACGCCCAGCCCACCACGCTGACCGGCAGCGTCGGCGTGATCGGACAGGCACTCGTGCTCGCGGGCCTCATGGACAAGGTCGGTGTCGAACCGGTCGTCATGGTCGCGGCGGGGTCGCCAAAGAAGGATCTCGCCAACCAGACGTATGAAGCGTGGACCGAGGAGGATCGCGCCGAATACCAGCGCCTGCTCGACTGGTACTACGACCAGTTCTTTCAACTCGTGCAGCAGGGCCGCGGCGACCTCTTCGAAAGCGAAGCAGCGCTGCGCGACGTGTGCAACGGTCTCGCCTACCCCGCGCCCCAGGCGCTCGAACTGAAGCTCATCGACAAGATCGGCTACCTCGACGAGGCGATCGATCGTGCCGCGGTGCTGGCGCGGCTCGGCTCTGCCGCGGATGCGCAGGTGATTTACGTGCAGCCGCCCGTGTCGCTGCCCTGGCCCTTCGGCCCGCTGGGTCGCAATGAGCCTGCCGCCGGCGCCGACGACGTGGCGGCCGCGCTCGACAAGTTAATAGACGGCGAGCGCCTGCGTCTGCTGGCGCACGACCTCAGCCGCCCCCGCGCCATGTACCTGATGCAGTAGTCCCATGCCCGCGCGAACCACCATAGAGCCCGGGGACGGAGGCGAGGCACGAGCCGCAGTCCCCGGGAAACGCCCACCCCGCCGAAGCGCAGCGCTCGACGCGCGCCGCGCGGGGACTGAAGTCCCCGCGCCTCTCGCCGCGTTCGTCTTTATCGCGCTGTTGCTGATCTTCGCACCCCCCGGCGCCGTCGCACAGTCTGAACGCGCGCGCTTCGCCACCGATGCGCAGGTCGTCGAGGCGATCGACCTCATCGTCGCTGAACTGATGCAGCGCCGTGATCCGCAGTCCCACTGGGAGGCCGGCCTGCGCGAACCGAACGACGGCCGGCACGACGGCGGACAGACGGCCCTCGTCGTGCTCGCCCTCTTGCACGCGGGCCAGTCGCCGCAACAGCCGACGCTGCGCGAGACTATCGAGTGGCTCGCTGAACAGGACTTGCAGGGCGTCTACAGCCGCAGCATTCGCGCCGCCATCTGGGCACAGATGCCGCCCGCCTTTCTGCCCCGCCTCGAAGCGGACGCCGAGTGGCTGCGGCAGGCGTTCAGCCGCGAGGTGGATGGCTGGAGTTACCGCCTGGAACCGACCACGCAGCGCCTCGACAACTCCACCACCCAGTACGGGGCGCTGGGCCTGTGGGAGGCGGCGAAGCGCGGCGTCAACGTTCCGCCCGAGTATTGGCGCAGGCTCGAAGAACGCTTCCTCGCAGAGCAGCAGGAGAGCGGCGGGTGGACGTACGGCCGCACCGGTCCCCCGCGCGGCTCCATGACCGCCGCCGGGCTGACCGTCCTTTACATCACGCGCGATCTGCTTCATGCCGCCGTCTTTCAGGAGCTGCGCAGCGACTGGCCCGGCGCGGCGTCGCTCGAGAAAGGCCTCGACTGGCTCGCGCTGAACTTTCGGCCTGATGAACATCCCGGCTACAACGGGTATTACACGTACTACCTCTATGGCGTCGAGCGCGTGGGACTCGCCAGCGGCCTGAAATACTTCGGTGACGCCGACTGGTTCGCCACCGGCTCTGCAGCGCTCATCGATTTTCTCACCGCCCAGCCGCGCGGCGAGCCGAAACGCATCCGCGCCAACGTCAGCACCGTCGACCTAGCGTTCGGCCTGCTCTTCCTGACGCGCGGGCGCGCCCCCGTCGCCGTCAACAAGCTTCAGGCGGGCAATCTCGCCTGGAACAATCGCCCTCGCGATGCCGCCGCTCTCGCCCGCTTCCTCTCCGCCGAGACGGAGCAGACGCTGAATTGGCAGGTCGTTCCCGTGAGCAGCACTGTCGACGCCTGGCTCGACGCGCCGCTTCTCTACGTTGCCTCGCAGGAGCAGCTTCCCTGGGCTCCCGACTCCGACGAGGCGAAGAAGCTGCGCGAGTACGTGCTGCGCGGCGGGCTCATTATCTTCGCCGCCGAGGGAGGCAGCAGGGGCTTCGCCAGGTCCGTCGAGGAACTGCTCGCGGCGCTGCTGCCCGAAGCGGAGTGGCGCGATCTGCCGCAGGAGCACGACTTGGTGCGCTCGCCGCACGAGATCGACGCGCGGCGATTCGATCCGCGCGGCCTGAGCAACGGCGTGCGCGAACTGGCCCTCGTCATCACCAGCCGGGACGTACCGGCCGTCCTGCAGGCGACGTACGGCGAGCCGGCGGCGGAGCATGATCGAGAGGTGTACGAACTGTTCTCGAACCTGACGCTGTACGCCTCCGGGCTCGAGCCCTTGCCCCCGCGCCTCGCCGCCCTGCACGCAGCGCCCGCCCCGCAGGCCGAATCGGCCTGGGAGATGACGATCGGGCTCGCGCGTCACGCCGGCCGGTGGAACCCCGAGCCTGTCGCGCTCGAGCAGTTCGCGACCTGGCATCAGCGTCAGCGTGGCGGGGCCCTCGTTTTCACCCCCGTCGATCCCGCCGAACCGCCCGATCCGGATGCGCTGCCGCTCGTC
>CAZZPX010000549.1:0-2778 GCA_964655955.1 uncultured Phycisphaerales bacterium
CTCAGCGCCACGATCGCCTCGACGTGCGCCCTGAGCTTCTCCAGAGCTGGCCGAAGCGCCGACGCTTCCAGTTCGTCGTCCGCATCGAGCAACAGCACGTGCGTCAACGCCGGATCCCTTAGCGCCGAATCGAGGCCGCGATTGCGGGCGGCGCCCGGGCCGGCGTTCTCCTGGCGCAAAAGCACCAGGCGGTCGGGAGCGAGGGCGGCGATCGCCTCGCAGCAGCCGTCCATCGAGCCGTCGTCGATGGCGTGAATTCGGGCGATCAGCGGCTCGGCGAGCAGGCTGTCGACCGCGGCGCGCAGCGTCGTTCGGTTGTTGTAGATCGGGACGACGGCGTGGACGCGGAAGTCGGGCATCGTGAGGTCCGCGCGGCGTTGTGCGCCCGCGGGGGTGGGCGTAGCATCGCGGAAATGAACCCCGCTGACCAGCTTGCCGCCGGCGTCTTCTTCGTGGTGGGGACGGGCCGGTCGGGCACGACGCTGCTGCAGGCGATGCTGGCCAGCCACCCGCGCCTGGGAATTCCACCCGAGACCAAGTTTTTCCAGCGCTGGGACCCAGCCGGGGAGCACTTCGGCGGCGAGCCGCTCCGCGGCGAACGGCTCGAGCAGTATCTGACCCGGTACTTCGAGTCGGAGGACTGGCGCCTGCTCGATCTGCCGCGCGAACCGGTCGAGGCGGCGATGCGGCGGTCGGACGGCAGCGCCCGCGGGCTTTTCCTGGCGCTGCTGGGCGCCTATCAGGAGCGCAGCGGCCGAGCGCGCATCGGTGAAAAAAGCCCCCTGCACGCGCGCAAAGTCGATCGCATCCGCGCAGTCCTGCCGGAGGCGAAGTTCATCCACATCTATGGCGATCCGCGCGACGTCGTTGCTTCGATGCTCACGATGGACTGGACGCAGGGAACGGTGCGCGGCCTCTCGCGCTCATGGGTGAAGACGCTGTGCGAACATCTGCGCTGCCTGCGCGAGTTGCCGGGCGACGTCTACACCGGCGTGCGCTTCGAGACGCTCATCGAGAAGCCGGAGGACGAGTTGCGCCGACTCTGCGCGGTAATCGGCGAAGCATTCGATCCGGCGATGCTCGCCTTCAACGAACGCGAGGAGGCGGGCTTCAGCGACGCGGAGAAGAGCTGGAAGGAGCAGACGCGCCGGCCGCTGAGCGCCAACTCAGTCGGCCGATTCAGACAGGATCTGACGCGGCGGCAGATCGCCCAGATCGAGCGCATTGTGGGAACGCTGCTCGAACGCTTCGAATACGAGCCCTTCCTCTCGCGCTGGCAGCGCGGGAACCCGATGTACATGGCGCTCGACGCGCTGGAGCATGTGAAGAGCAAAGTGAGTGGCAGACCTCACCAGTCATCGTCCGCCGCGTAACCGAAGCGCTGCAGAGTCTCCCCCGCGATGCGCTTGATCTTCTGCTTGTGCGCGGGTGTGAGGTGGTTCACCCAGTCGCCGACGACACCCTTGCGATTGAAGGAGCGCTGATCCTCCTGCCCCGACTCCCGTCCGGTCGCGGTCTTGAAGGCGTGCTTCTCCACGATGCGGCGAACCCGCCGCTCGGAGAGGCCGACCTCGTAGTGATCGAACACCCGGCGCATCATGCGGAGTGTGTCCGCGTGCAGATCGCGATACCGGATCATCAGGCCCCAGCGCGGATCCACGCCGTCCGCCCAGCCGTTCACCCAGGCGACGTATCTCGCCAGATGGTTGTCGATCCAGAAGTGCAGCGCTTCGTCCTTCTCCATCGTCTTGATGGGTTGGGCGTGCGGATCGGCTGCCACATTGTGCGCAAAGAAGTACCAGCTCACCGCCACATCCCGCAGGTCGCGGCGAATGATCACGTACGGCCGCTTGAGCGAGTTGAAGAGCTGCAGGTGCTCCGGCGTCGGCCTGCAATGAAGCTTGGTGACGGTGTAGCCCGCGGGAGGCCGCTGCAGCGACTCCGGCTGGAGCGTGTGGTCCGTCCAGGTGATGTAATGCGGCGTCCAGGGACGATAGCCGGGGAGGTCGGACACCATGCGGCTGAGCCAGGTCGTGCCCGACTTGGGCAGGCCGATGATGAAGAGATTGCGGTGCGGATAGCGATAGAAGAGCGACAGCAACAGCCGCTCCGCGGCTTTGAGCGGCTTGCCCTGATACCAGCGCGACGCGTGCTGCCTGCGGTAGCCCATCAGTCGGTCCATCCATAGCCGATGCGCTCGAGGCGCTCCCCGGCCCGGGCGCGGAAGCGCTCGACGTGTGCAGAGGTGAAATGGTTCAGCCAGTCGCCCGCGACGCCCTTGCGATTGAACGAGGTTGCGTCTTCCTGGCCGGGAGACCGGCCGGTCGTCTTCTGGAAGCTGTTCGCCTCGGCGATGCTGACGATGCGGTCGTGCGGCAGGTTGATGCCGAAGTGCGCGAGGATCTTCGCAAGCTCGCCGGGCGTGTCGCTGAGCAATTGTTCGTAGCGAAAGACGGCTCCGCGCAGCGGGTCGCGCCGCTCCAGCCAGCCGATGCACCAGTCGAGAAACTCGTCGAGGCGCCGGTCGATGAAGAAGTCGAGCCACGGCTCGAGTTCGAGCTTCATCGCCTGTTCGTGGTAGAGCACCTCAGGGTGATTGCGGTCGTAGAAATAGGAGCTGATGGCGATGTCGCGCGGATCGCGATAGAGGATCGCATAGGGTCGGCCGGTCTGGTGCAGTATGTCGAGGTTTCTCTGACGAGGCTGCGTGTGCACGCGGGTGACGGTGTAGCCGGGGGGCGGGTTCGCGGGGTCGAACGCCACCCCGCCGACCAGCTC
>CAZZPX010000550.1:0-2400 GCA_964655955.1 uncultured Phycisphaerales bacterium
AGAGCTGCTGGAAGTAGTCGCTCGCGTAGTACTCGTGCTCGCCCCAGTCGAAGCCGAGCCAGGCGACGTCGCGCTTGATCGCGTCGATGTATTCCTGCTCTTCCTTCGTGGGATTGGTGTCATCGAAGCGCAGGTTGCAGCGCCCGCCGAACTGCTGCGCGATCCCGAAGTCGATGCAGATGGCCTTGGCGTGGCCGATGTGCAGGTAGCCGTTGGGCTCGGGGGGAAAGCGGGTGACGATGGTCTTGTGCTTTCCCATGGCGAGGTCGTCGGCGACGATCTGGCGGATGAAGTCGGTGACGGGCTTGGCTGCTTCTGTCTCTGGCATCGGTGCAATGGTCTTTCTGTGGGCGTGCCGCGCCTCGGAAGGAAGCGCGGTCACAGGTCGCGTTCGGCACACATCATATCGCCGCCGCGCAGGCGCGAGCGGGCAAAGCCGCCTGCCCCGCCCTCACAGGTATGCTATGGTCTGTGGCTCGGTTTACAGGCTCACTTGGCTCTGGGGGCAGGAAAGGACTGCTTTCTCATGTCGCTCATCGTCACCGGCACCGTCGGCATCGACACCGTTCACGCACCCACAGGCTCGCGGGAGAACGTGCTGGGCGGCAGTTGCACCTACTTCGCCGCCGCCGCCTCCTTCTACGCGCCCGTCCGCATCGTCGCGGTCGTCGGCGACGATTTCCCCCGGGAGCACTTCCAGATCTTCGAGCACTTTCGCCGCATCGACACCGCCGGACTGGAAGTCCGCAGAGGCTCGAAGACCTTCCGCTGGGGATGCACGTATTCCGACGACATGAACGAGCGCGAGACGCTCTTCACCGATCTGAACGTGCTGGAGGAAGCGCCGCCCAAGGTGCCGGACGGCTATCAGGACTCCAGGTACGTCTTCCTCGCCAACTCGCACCCGTCGATCCAGATGGACCTGCTCCAGCAGGTGCCGCAGCGGGCCCTCGCCGTCGCCGACACCATGGATCTGTGGATCAACATCGCCCGCGATGAACTCGTCGAACTGATGAAGCACCTGGACGGCGTGATCCTCAACGATCAGGAAGCGACGCTCTTCACCGACATCCGCAACCTGCGGGCCGCCGCGGACAGGATCCTCGAACACGGCCCCAAGTTCGTCATCATCAAGAAGGGCGAGCACGGCGTGCTGATGGTGCACGAGGACGGCGTGGCGGTGATGCCCGCCTATCCAACCTCCGCCGTCGTCGATCCGACCGGGGCCGGCGACGCCTTCGCGGGCGGCATGATGGGATCCGTCGCCGCTGACACTGACACCAGCTTCGAGGCGCTGCGGCGGGGCCTGGCGCGGGGGACGATCGTGGCGAGCTTCAACTGCGAGTCGTTCACGCTGGACCGCCTGCACACGCTCACGCCCAAGGAACTTGACTCACGTCTGGCGGTCTTCTCCAAAATGTGCCGTGTCGAGTGACTCGGCCCCGCGCTTCAGCCGGTCGTCGGCACGGGCCCGGGAAGCCGATCGGGGCCGAGCAGCACCGCCAGCGCGACATACGCCCCTGCGGCCAGCAGGTGCACGCCGAAGAGCAGCTTCGGCCGGGCGTCCTCGCAGAAGACGAAGAGGTAGACGTAGGCGTATAGCGGCACAACGAACGACGCGAGACCGTGCAGCAGCCCATCCTGGAACGCGCGCACCAAGACCCACGCCCACACCGTGACGCCAAGCAGCAGCCACGCGCCCAGATACACCAGCGCCAGCACAGGCACGAACACGGCCCCGACCAATAGCACGCCGAACAGGACCAGCACCAGAAAGGCGATGCCGCCCGGTGTAGTGAACTGTTCGACCGTTTCGCGGCGTCGTTCCGCCTTGCGCTCGTGCGCCCGCTCCTCGGTCGTCCCTCCCGGCGCCGCCGCCGCCCGGCCGGTCTGAAAGTTGAAGCCGCAGTTTGTGCAGATCACCGCGTCGAAGGCCACCTCGGCGCTGCATTTGGGGCAGATTTTGGGCGGCTCGCCCGCGGCGAGCAGTTCATCGTCGCGCTTGGTCTGGGCGCGTGCGGTTTCTTCCGCCGCCGCATCTTCGAGCGCCGCTTCAAGCAGTGAGCCCTCGAACTCAGGCCGACCCCTTGCGCTCCGCTTCGCCGAGGTGCGCGGCTCGGGCTGGCGCGGTGTCGGGGCGGTCTGCTCGCCTGCAGCTGCCTGCGCCGCGTCGTCTCCGCGGGGGGCGGCTTCGTCCGATGCGTCCGTCTGCCGCTGCGCCTCTTTCTGCTTTTGTGCGCGCAGCGCCCTCTCGTAGCACGCTTTGCAGAAGTAGCGACCCTTGGCGTCCTTGGTCCGGGGCTTGTTCGTGCAGTCCGTCCCACAGATTTGGCAGATCTTGGCCATGGGCAGGTCACCCGCCGGCGGGCGTTCGGGGTAAAGGTGGACCCCGGTATGATA
>CAZZPX010000550.1:2410-2768 GCA_964655955.1 uncultured Phycisphaerales bacterium
TAGTGGTCCGGCTTGAGTTGCGAGCTGACCCGCACGAAGTCCGAACGAACCGGCCGTCCCTTGTCCGGGTCAGAAGCGCTCGCTATGGTATGCGGCTCCCCCGTCGCCCGAACCCCCACGGCTGGTGAGCGGTGGGCAGGCAAACCGGGCCAACTACGTCCAGGACGGCAAAGGTAGACCATGAGCAGATTTCAACGATTCGGCCCCGCACCCCGCAAGAAGCTCCTCCGCGAGAGCGCCAAGGGCGTCAAGTACGTCGACTACAAGGATGTCGATGAATTGCGCCGCTGCATGAGCCCCAACGGCAAGATCTACGGCCGCAAGCGCCTCGGCGTCAACGCCCAGGAACAGCGGATGA
>CAZZPX010000551.1:0-2765 GCA_964655955.1 uncultured Phycisphaerales bacterium
CCGACGTGCACGGTGGCCGCGACGCCGGTCGCGCGCGTGCTGCTCGCCCACGGCATGGATCCGAATTGGCAGGACGCGGAGGACGGCAACGCGCCGCTGCATCGCGTGCTCGCGAGCCGAATCGTGCAAGACTGACCCTCTGCGGCACGCAGACCTCGGTCTCCCTCTCCCCCTGGGAGAGGGCCGGGTGAGGGCGATCGCCGCGGCGTCGCGCCTGCACCTGCTGCTTCAGTATCGCGCGCATCTTTGCGTCAGGCATGCGCGAAACGTTAAATCAGCCGCCGCCGTTCTTCTTGCGTTCCGCCTGCAGCTCTTCGAGTCGCCGCTCCAGGTCCTTGCGCTCCAGTTCAATCCTCGTCAGTTCCCCTTCCATCTTCGCCCGTACCTGCTCGCGGGCGATTTCCGCCTGCTGTTCGGCACGCTCGCGCAGCATCGCGGCCTGCTGCTCCAACTGCTGCTGGACCAGTTCGACCCGGCGCTGAGCGTCCTCTTCGGCGCGCTGCCGCTCCATCTCCCGGGCCCGCAGTTCCGCCTGCAGCGCGGCCCGCTCCGCCGCCATCTCTTCCAGATGGGCGCGCGTCTCGTCGAGTTCAGCCCGCAGGCGCTCCGTCTGCTCGCGCGCTTCCTGAACCTGCCGCTCTCTGTCCTCCAGGGGCTTGGTGAGGCGCGTCGTCAGGCTTTCGCGCAGCGTCGCCATCAACTCGTGAATGGCGTTGATCTGGTCGATCGTGCCGCTGGCGAAGATCAGGCCCGTTTCTTCGTGGAAGCGCACGTCGGCCGGCTGGTCCTTCGCCGTGAGATTGAGCGCGATCTCCACCGCGGAGAGCAGGTGTTCCGCCTCCAGCCCCGCGTCGAGCAGCGGCTGGGCGGCGAAGACCGTCGTGCGCACCCTCACGACGGGCGCCGCCTCGCGCGACATCTTCAGCGAACCGATGCGCAGGTTCGCCGGCCCGTCCGGCTTCGTTCCAGGCAGTTGCTCGATCATGAGGCGATACGCCTCCCCCTGGTACTCCAGGTCGACGTTTCCCAGAGCACTGATCGCCATGTTCGGCACGATCTGCCGCAGCCGCATCGGGGGCACCTTCAGCTTCCTGGCGGTCTCATCGAAGGTTACGATGTTGAGTTGGTCGCCCGCGGCGTCCTGTACGGCTGCGACATACTCGGCAAACGTGCCGCCTGGAAAGTCGACGTTGATGTATGGCGTCCTGTCGGTGAACTGACCCTGAGCGGGCTGGAACGTCAGGCAGCAGGCCAACACGGCGAGCAGAACGAGTAGCAGGGGGCGTCGCATGGGGTTTCTCCTAGCTGGGGTGGGGGAACAACCGTCAGAAGGAGAACGCCGCCGCGAGGACGATTTCGCGCCGGCGCATGAAACACTATGAAAGCCGGGTCTCCCCGGTGAGCGGTCCTCGGGCTCACAATAGGCCCAGTCGACAGCTCGTCGAAACGGACATTCTCACACAAGGAGACCCAACATGGCATCCATCCTCGCAATCGACCTGGGCAAGTACAAGAGCACGGCGTGCGAATACCAAGTGGCGGACGGGACGCACGTCTTTGAGCAGGTGCCCACACGGCCGCAGGCCCTGCACGACCTGATCGTGAGCCGATCGCCCCAGCGGGTGGTGATCGAAGTGGGCAACCAGGCGGGCTGGGTGCGGGATCTGTGCCAGGGACTGGGTGTGCCGATCGAGATCGCCAATCCCAATCACGACGCCTGGCGGTGGAAGAACGTCAAACGCAAGACCGATCGAGATGACGCTCTCAAGCTGGCGAAGCTCTCGGCGGTGAACCAACTGCCGACAGTCGAGTTGCCCGACGCCCGCACGCGGCAATGGCGAGCGCTCATCGTCTACCGAGGCAAGCTGATCGGGCGGCGAACAGCGATCAAGAACAGCATCCGCTCTCTGCTGGATCGGCAGGGTCTGTGGGTGGCGTTGGGTCGGGCGGGCTGGACGAAGGAGGGGCTCGAGCGGCTGCACCAGCTGGCACGTCCCCTGGAGGAGGTGGGGTCGCAGTCGTTGTGGCGCGGACAGTTGGCGCTGGAACTGGCAGCCCTCCAACAGGTGCAACTCGTGATCGCCCAGGTTGAGGCCAAGCTCGACGCCCTGGGCGCCGAGGATCCGCGCGTGCGGCGGCTGCGGACGATTCCCGGTGTTGGTCCCCGTCTGGCGGAGATCGTGGTGGCGACGCTGGACGATCCACACCGCTTCAAGAGCCGGCGGGAAGTGGCGGCGTACGCCGGGCTGGTGCCGCGTCAGTTCGAGTCGGGCACCATGAGTCGGCAGGGACGCATCACCGGCGCGGGTCAGAAGCTGCTGCGTTCACTGCTGGTGGAGGTGAGTTGGATGATGAAGCAGCACAATCCGGCGCTGTATGCGATCTTCGAGCAGACCTGCCGGGGCAGTCGGGCTCGCCGCAAGGTGGCAGTGGTGGCGATGGCGCGGCGGCTCCTGATCATCTGCTGGGCGATGCTGCGTGATGAAACGGATTGGCGAGCGCCGAAGCAGATGTCGGCGGCGTAGCGGCCGAAGGGCACCCAGAGCCGTGTTTGCAGGACGGATCATCGGCCAAGGTTCGACAGGATGCAGGTGAGAGCCCGCCGGGTTTTATGGGCCGCCGAGCCCGAGCAAGAAACTGGGACTCGCCGCAGCACGTGACATGGGAGCACGCGGAAGTAAGAGAACAAACGAGCGTGTCAGCCCGGATAGAAAACTGAACCATCCTGCCGAATCCGACTTGACAGACCCGGCTTCATAGAAAAA
>CAZZPX010000552.1:0-2747 GCA_964655955.1 uncultured Phycisphaerales bacterium
CGGGCAAGGGTGAAACAGGTCTGTGCGGGCGGGAATGCGAGCGGGCGGGCAAGCTCCCCAGGGGCGGCGACCCCAGCGCAGACCCTGCAACCGGGGACACCTGAAACGGGGAAAAATCTCTCTTCGCCAATGGATCTTTCCAGATTTCAGCGTATTCTATCTGGAGACGTCCATATATCCACGCAAACGGCACCGCCGGCCATCCCCGAGGCCCGCATAGCTCCCGGGGGGCGGCCGGCCCGACGGAGAGAGCACCATGACCTGCGATCACACATTCACCAGCCGATTCATCCGGGGTGCTCAGGTGGTTCTGGCTGCGGGGGCCCTGGGGCTGTGCGTCTTCCCCGCCAGCGCTCGGAATCCGATTCGCAACACGTTCTTCGACGCCTACCCGCAGGTCATCGGCTCGCGGCTTGATGATGTGGCCAGCAACATCAAGCACTGTGGCGTCTGCCACTGGAACTTCGACGGCGGCGGTGCGCGCAATCCCTACGGTCAGGCGGTCGAGGCGACCGGCCAGACCGTCCCGGAGATCCTGGCGCTGGGCGCGCTCGACTCCGACGGCGACGGGTTCACGAACGAGACGGAGATTCTCGACCCCTCAGCCCTGTACGACAACACGCCGACCTTCCCCGGACTGAGACAAAGCACGCTTGGCCAAGTGAGCAACGTCAGCCTCGCTGACATACAGGAATACGTGACGCCAGCGGTCGGCGGCGACACCGAGCCGCCGGTCGTGACGGTGACGGCGCCCAACGGCGGCGAGGATCTGCCGAGCAGCGCGCCCTTTTCGATCACCTGGACGGCGACGGACAACAGCGGCACGATCGCGGGAGTCTACATTTCCGTCTCCTTCGACGGGGGCGCGACGTATCGACAACTGGCAGTCGGCCTGCAGAACACGGGCAGCTTCGAGTGGTACGTGCACAACCGCCCCACCGCTGGCGGCGTGATTCGTATACGGGCCGTCGACGCGGCGGACAACTGGGGCGAGGACTCCAGCGATGCGTACTTCACGATCACCTCGGCGGCCGACGCGATCGTGCCGACCACGCTGCGCGATTTCGACATGCCCGGTTCGCAGCCGCTTGACGTCGGGCAGTTGGAAGAGCCGGGGTTGTGCCGGCCTTGCCATGGCGACTACAGCCAGCAGCACGAGCCCTACTTCAACTGGCTGGGGAGCATGATGGCGCACGCTTCGATCGACCCGCTGTACGAAGCGGCGCAGTCGATTGCCAACCAGGATGCGGCGGAATCGGGCGACCTGTGCCTGCGGTGCCACATCCCGGCGGGCTGGCTGGGCGGGCGCTCGACGCCGACCGACGGCTCGCAGATGCTGGCCAGCGACAAGCACGGTGTCTCGTGCAGCCTCTGCCACAACATGGTGGATCCACACTACGAGCAGGGCGTGAGCCCGCCGCAGGACCTGGCGGTGCTCAACGCGCTGGCGGAGGCGCCCAGCGTCTTTTCCAACGGCCAGTATGTGATCGATCCGTCGTTCATTCGCCGCGGCCCGTATCAGGACGCGGACCTGGGTCACGCCATCATCTATTCACCGTTCCATCGCGAGGCGGCGTTCTGCGGCACCTGCCATGATGTGAGCAATCCGGCGCTGGAGAACGATGGCGTGGGGAATTTCATCGCCAACCTGCTCGACGCACCGCCTGACGACCTGGATTCAACCGTCGTCGCGCCTGTCGAACGCACGTACAGCGAGTGGCTGAACAGCGCCTACAACTCGCCGGATGGCATTCTTGCGCCGCAGTTCGGCGGGAACAAGCAGTACGTGTCCACCTGTCAGGACTGCCACATGCGCGACGTGACGGGCAAGGGCTGCAACGACAACCAGGCGCCGACGCGCAACGATCTGCCGCTGCACGACATGACGGGCGGCAGCGCCTGGATGATCGAGAACCTCACCGCCATCGACGCCACGCTGGACCAGGCGGCGCTCGACGCGGGCGCGGCGAAGTCGCGCTACATGCTGGAGAATGCGGCCTTGCTTACCGTCGTGCAGGAGCAGTTCCATCTCGAAGTGACCGTCACCAACGACACCGGCCACAAGCTGCCCACCGGCTACCCGGAAGGGCGCCGCATCTGGCTCAACGTGCAGTTCTACGACGCCGGCGATGCGCTCATCGAGGAGCACGGCGCGTACGACCCGGCGACGGGCGTGCTGACGACCGCCGACACGAAGGTATACGAAGCGCTGATGGGACTGGACGACTACATGGCGGGCCTGACGGGCATTCCCGCGGGCAAGAGCTTCCACTTCGTTCTGAGCAACAAGGTGATCAAGGACAATCGCATACCCCCGCGCGGCTTCACGAACGCCGCATTTGCCGTGTTCGGCGGTGCGCCCGTCGACTACAGCTACGCCGATGGTCAGTACTGGGACGAGAGCGAATTCGACATCCCACCGGGCGCGGCCAGCGCGGTCGTGACGCTGTACTACCAGTCGACCTCCAAGGAGTACGTGGAGTTCCTGCAGCAGAACAACACGACGGATGACACCGGCGACATCATGTACGCCTACTGGAACGATCACGGCAAGTCCCCGCCGGAACTGATGCGCACCACGACCGTCGCCGTGACGCCCCCGGTCGATTGCCCGGGCGATCTGGATGGTGACTTGGATGTCGACCAGGCGGACCTCGGGACGCTGCTTTCCTGCTACGGCACCGGCGACTGCGGCGACATCGACGGCGACGGCGACACCGACCAGGCGGACCTCGGGGCGATGCTCG
>CAZZPX010000553.1:0-2746 GCA_964655955.1 uncultured Phycisphaerales bacterium
GTCATTTGCGGCGCAGGACAAGTCGGCAGCTACACCGCCGAGGTCCTCTCCGCCGGCAATCACAACATCATGGTGATCGACAAGGATGCCCGACGGCTGCGCATGATCGCCGACTCGCTCGACGTGCACACGCTCGTGGGCAACTGCGCCTCGGCGGAAGTGCTGGCGACGGCGGGCACGGGCGGCGCGGACCTGCTCGTCGCCGCCACCGACGTCGACGAGGTCAACCTGCTCACCGCCACCGTCAGCAAGGGCGTGGGCGTCAAGAAGGTCGTCGCCCGCGTCCATCACCGCGCCTTTTTCGAAGAACAGGGCCTCAGCTACCGCAAGCACCTGGGCATCGATCGGCTCATCTGCCCTGAGTTCTCCACCGCCCAGGCCATCGCCCGCAGCCTGCGCAATCCCGGCGCCATGGCCATCGAGAGCTTCGCTCGCGGCCAGGTGCAGATGCAGGAGATCATCGTCAGCAAGAACGCCAAGGCGGTCGGGCGCACCCTCGCCGAGCTGCGCCTGCCCAGCGGCACGCGACTTGTCGGCATCACGCGCCAGCACCAGGTCACGCTGCCCGAAGCAACCACGACGCTCGAACCCGGCGACATGGTCGTCCTCGCCGGCAACACCGACGCCTTTCAGGATGCCCGCAAGTGGTTCGGCTCAACCAAGGTGGAGCGCACGCGCATCGTCATCATGGGGGGCCCCGCCATCGCCGTCTGGGTCTGCCGCGCCCTGCGCGATCGCAACTTCGCCATCCGCCTCTTCGAGCGCGATCCGGAGCGCGCCCGGGAGCTGGCTGAGAAACTGGACTGGGTGACCGTCTTCAACGCCGACCCGATCGACCCGGCGATCTTCAAGGAGGAGTCGCTGGCCCAGGCGGACACCTTCGTCGCCCTCGTTGACGATGACGAACACAACATCCTCGGCAGCGCCTGGGCCAAATCCATGGGCGTGCGGCAGGCGATCGCGGTCGTGCAGCGGCCGAACTACCTGCACATGCTCAGCGCCGTGGGCATCGACCGCGCCTTCAGCCCGCGCATGGTGGCCGTGAAGGAGATTGAGAACCTCATCGACGAGAGTCCCCTGCGCCGCATCGCCTCGCTCGGTGAGGGCGTGCTCGACGTCTACCAGGTGCGCTTGGACGAACGGGCCGGGGTCGTCGGTCGACCCCTGCGCGAACTGAAGATCGGTCACGACTGGATCGTCGCCGCCGCCCAACAGGAAGATCGCATCTTCGTCCCGGGCGCCAACGACGTACTGCACGCCGGCGCCACCGCGCTGGTCGTGGGGCGGCACGGCATGGAAGACAAGCTGCGCCAGACCTTTGCCGGAGCCTAGGCTGTGCTCAACTTCCGCTATGCGCTCACTCAACTCGGTCTGCTCTTCTGCGTGCTCAGCGCGCTGCAGATTCTCGTCGGCGGCTGGAGCCTGCTCCAGCACTGGCTGGGCGACGCCGCCGAGTACGCGGCGGCGCAGGCCTTCGCGTTCAGCGCGCTGATCGGCCTCTTCGTCGGCGGACTCCTCTGGCTGCTCAATCGGACCAGCGCCAAGTCGCTTGAACGCCGCGAGGCGCTCCTGATGGTGGCGCTGAGCTGGCTCCTCGGCGCTGCCCTCGGCGGACTGCCCTTCTGGTTCTGGGCGCGGATCGATCCGGGCGGCGGCCCGAGCCACGCTTTTGCTTCGTCCGTCAACTGCTACTTCGAGACCATGAGCGGGCTCACCACCACGGGGGCCACGGTGCTCACCGACATCGCGTCCCTGCCGCGCAGCATCCTGCTCTGGCGCGCGACAACGCACTGGCTGGGGGGCCTCGGCATCGTGGTGCTCTTCGTCGCCGTGCTTCCTTCCCTCGGCGCGGGCGGCAAGAAGCTCTTTCGCGTCGAAGCACCCGGGCCCGAACCGGAGGGCGTCCGGCCCCACATCCGCGATACCGCCCGCACGCTGTGGCTGATCTACCTGGGGCTGACTCTTGCCGAGATCGTCGCCTTGCGCCTCGCCGGCATGGGGTGGTTCAACTCGGTCTGCCACACCTTCGCCACGCTGGCCACGGGCGGCTTCAGCACGGTCGACGCGAGCATCGCCGGCTTTGACTCCTGGGCGATCGACCTCATCATCATCGTCTTCATGTTTCTCGCCGGGGTGAACTTCGGACTCTACTACAAGCTGATCCGCCGCAAAAAGCACGTCTTCTGGCGTGACACGGAGTTCCGCGTCTACCTGGCGGTGACGCTGATCGGTTCGCTCCTGGTCATTCTCAGCATCATCAATGTGCCCATCACGTTGACGACCGGCGAGGTCAGTGGCGCCTCTCCCGCCCAGGCGATCCGCCACGGCCTGTTCACCACCGTCTCCATCCAGACCACGACCGGCTTCTGCACCGCCGACTTCGACCAGTGGCCCTACCTGCCCAAAGCGGTGCTGATTGTGCTCATGTTCTTCGGCGCCTCGGCGGGCTCGACGGGCGGCGGCATCAAGATCATCCGCATCTGGATCGTCGCCAAGGTCCTCCTCGCCGAGATCGAACGCGCCTTTCGCCCCTACGTCGTGCGGCCGATCAAGGTCGGTCAGGTCGCCGTCGACGCGCCCATGCGCTACGGCACGCTCGCCTTCGTGCTGGGCTTCCTGCTCATCTTCGCCGCGGGCACCTTTCTGCTCGTGATCCTCGAACAGGGCGCGGGGCACGAGATCGACCTGACCACGGCGGGCTCGGCGAGCATCGCGACGCTCCGTAACATCGGCCCGCGCCTCGGCG
>CAZZPX010000554.1:0-2727 GCA_964655955.1 uncultured Phycisphaerales bacterium
CGGCGTTGCGCGCGGCCCGCCTCATGGCGGCGAACTCGGCTTGCGCCTGTTTCAACTCGTCCTGCGCCTCGGCGCGGAAGCTCGCCCAGGCGTCCTTCGCCTTCTCCTCGACGGTGCGGCCCATGTCGCCGGCCGCCTGGCCCAGATCCTCCAGACCCTTGCCGGGCTGCGCTTCGTCCCGCGCTTCCGTCACGGTGGGTGCCGCGTCCTGCGGCTGCGGCTCCTTCTCACAGCCGCACAGCAGCGCGGCCCCCGCTCCCAGCGCGATGAGCAGTCGTATCCGTTGCATCGTGTGTTCTCCTGAGGTGTTCCGGCGTTCCAAGGCAGTGCCTGATTCTACGCGGCGATCTGCAACGATAGGTCCGCGCCCCGCCGCAGGCGCAGCCGGCCGCTCAGGCGTAGCGGCGGGCGATCGACAGAACCTGCCCGTGATAGCCCGGCCCGAAGAGCAGCAGGTGATTGAGCAGGTGATAGAGCTGGTACACATCCAGCCGCTCGCGGCGCTGGATGTTCGACTCGGGCACGAGTTCCGCGTGCAGGCCGAACACTTCCTCGGGAAACCCGCCGAAGAGCTGCATCATGGCGATGTCGGCCAGGGCGTCGCCGATGGAGCAGGCGGGATCGATCACCGCCACGGTCGCTTCGCCCGTCTCATCCAGCGTGGGCAGGGCGTTGCCGCTCCACAGGTCGCCGTGCAGCAGGCTCGGCTGCGGGCGCTCGGGCACGAGCACGTTGAGCTTCTCGATGAGCCGCTCGAGCAGGCGCGCGTCGGCGCCGCTCAACCGGCCGGCGTCGCGGTTCAGCCTGATCTGGTGGCCGAGGCGGCAGTCGGCGTTGAAGTCGGCCCAGTCGTCGTGCCAGTCGTTGGGCTGGGGCGTGGGGCCGAGATGGTTGTCGCCGTCGAACCCGTAGCGCCCGCCCGCGTCGGCGAGATGCAGTGCCGCGAGCGATTCGGCGAAGCGGCGCCAGGCGGCTGCGCTCGCGCTCGCCCGCGGCAGGTACTGCATGACGATCACCGCGTGCTCCTCATCTGCGGCGCAGCCGATCGGCTGGGGCACGATGAGCGTTCGCGTCGCCGCCAGTCGCCGCAGCCCGAGCGCCTCTTCCTCGAAGAACGCCAGGGCCTCGGCGGCGTTGGACTTGATGACGACGTCCGGCCCGCCGTCCTGCGCCGCGCGCTGGACGCTGTGAATGCACCCGCCGGACAGGCTGACGAAGTCGTGCAGCGGCGCGCCGACGATCGATTCTGCGAGTGACTGAACGCTCATGGCTTCTCGAGATGGGCGAGCAATCCGGCACAGGAGCGCTCGATGATTGCGTACACGTGTGCGAAGCCTGCCTCTTCATCCTCGCCGAAGTACGGATCGGGCACGTCGGGGCTCTCCGCCTGCGGATCAAAGTCGCGCAGCAGGACGATGCGCTCGCGCTCGCCGCCGAGGGTGCGCACATCGGCGGCGTTGCGCCGATCCATGCAGACGAAGAGGTCGAAACGTGCGAGGTCGTCGCGCGAGAGTTGCCGGGCCGTCCCGCGGAGTTCGACGCCGTGTCGACGGGCGGCGGCACGGGCGCGGGGATCAGGCGCTTCGCCGACATGCCAGTCGCCGGTGCCGCGGCTTTCGATCGTCATGCCGTCCAGCACGCCGCGCTCGCGCGCGAGGCGCAGGAAGACGGCTTCCGCGGTAGGCGAGCGGCAGATGTTCCCGAGGCAGATGAAGACGATGCGCGTTGGTCGGTTCACGGACATGGCCCGCCACGATAGCGACCGGGCATGCGCTGTATCCCTGGGGGAGGCGGAAAATGGCGCGGGGGGGTGGGTCGAGCCGCCTCAGTCAACGGGGAACAAGTGTTGGGCCGTCGAGGGATCGACATCGGCCGGCATCCCCACCCGCGTCATCAAGCACGTGCGAGGGCGAGGCTGCCCGCGCACGTGTTTCTGCAATTCTCTTCGTCCCGTCGTGGCGGCGAGTTGTCCTGAAACTGCAAGTCATTTGGCTGTCTGTGGCGGTTGTGGGACTCGCCGGTTCTGCGCTGCGTTTAACGTGGCAGGCCGCCCTTTCTCCGGGCGGCCTGCGCTGGACTTGAGTGGGAGTGGAGGAAAGATGAACAGTCGACAATGAACACGCATCGCACCGGCTGCCTCGTCACGCGACGACGCATCCACAGGCCGGGGCAAAGGCCGCCGCTCGCGGGTGTGCGGGGCGGCGGTGAAGAGCGGGAGAGTTGCTTGGCAAAGGTAGCCACAGGCAGCGTATGTCAGGGCTCGATGCTCGCGGTGCTCGGTGCGACAGCGCCTCCTCAACATCAAACCAGCGTCCTGTCGCGACTGACCGAGGAAGGGCGGGTCGCAGGACCATCCAGCGACGTCTCACGGCAGAGGTGAGTCCCGTTCCTTGCCCGACGCCCCTCTTTCTGCACGCAGCTCTGTGCGTCGGGCACCTGATCGGCCTTCTTTTCCGGTGTTTACCTGGCTCCTTTCGTCGTTGGGCAACCTCTCGTGTCTGCAGATCCCATAAGCGAAACGCGTGCCAGTCCTCCAACCCGGTTCCCACACCGAGCGTGCCGTCCTTATTCCGACCTGGGCATCACGTAGCCAGTTATCCGGCCAGAACTGATCATGTAGCGATCGATCTGGCTCCCAGCACGCCAGATCTGCGGCGTCCAGGGACGACCGTTTGCTGGCAGGGCGATTTTGCTTCGCTCGCGCCGCCTCGGGCCGTAGGATGAACC
>CAZZPX010000555.1:0-2727 GCA_964655955.1 uncultured Phycisphaerales bacterium
GCTGCGCGTCCTCCGCCAGATCCTGCTGAAGGATCGAGACGAGGCCTTCGCTCTCCGCTTCGCGCCAATACTCGTTGCCGCCGCCTGATTTGTGATGCACGACGTACAGGCGCAGCGCGTAGTCCTCGCTGATCTGCACGTCGACGCGCAGGGGCGAGCGGCGAAAGAGCAGCGGCTCACCGTAGTAGCGATTCTCCCGACCGTTCCACAGCTTCGGGTGTTCTCCCTTGAGGGGCATGTTCGGCCAGATCTTCGTGCCGGTGATGGGAAAGCGCGAGAGGACGGAGTTCTCCACGCCGCGGTAGTAGCCGACGTCGACCGAGGCGATGTGCTCGTAGCCCATCCCCTCCAGATACGTGTTGCGAAACCAGGTCAGCGCCTCGAGCGATTCGACCTCCTGCAGCGCCAGCACATCGGCATCGACGGCACGAATCGCCTTCGCCACGGCCTCGAGTTCGCCGTCCGGCTTCGGCTCGAGTTCCCAGCGATCTTCGAGCGCGGGATCGTCCTCGCGATCGAAGAGATTGAGGACGTTGTACGTCGCGAGGCGGATGCTCCCCGCCGCCTTCTTCGGCGCCGCCGCCGCGCCGTAGAGCAGCGTGTCGTCGTCGGCGTGGACGAGGCCGCACGCAGAGAGGGCGGCGAGCAGGATGGCGGCGAAGCGAAGGCGACTGCACATGGTGAAGGGCTCCTTTGCGGGTCCGGCGGAATCGAGGCAAGAGCGTATCACACCCCAGCCCGCCCAAGCGCCCCAGGCTGCCGGCGCGACCGGCCCGGAGGTTGAAACCGCTTCCTGTCAAGATCTTTGCGCTCAGATTGCTCTTCTGGGTGTGCAACAAAGCGCTGACAGGGGCGTTGACGACGGGGCAACGGTGCGCGGTTGGGCGCGGCCGGGACCTCGAGAATGGGCGAACTCGACACATGCAGGCGAAGCCGGGGAATGCTGCTGGTCGATCTGTGTCCTGTGAAAGGAGGCGATTGCCAGGAGGCACACCGGCCTTATCGGGTGGAAGGCCGCACCGACCGGCTCCGCGGAGCGGAGTTCGCTGAGGACGCAAAGGCTCATGAACCAGCAACCCGACCAGTTCAATCGTCGCACGCAACAGCACATGCTTCTCTGGGGATCGCTTGCCGCCGTGCTCGCGGTCGCGGGCGTCGGCTGTCAGGCGACGCCGCTGGCGCAGTGGCGGGCGATGTCGTCCAGCCGCGTCGAACCGCTCACCGCGCGTGAGATCGCCGCCCTGGATCGATGGGATGCGGATCAACCGGTGACGACGGTCGTGCGCGCCGGCGAGGTGAGGTAGCCATTCCCTTCACGATACCGGCATCGGCGCCAGGGGCGCGAAGGTCGCCGTGAAGTGCCGCAGCGCCGGGGGCTCCTTGACGATGCGATAGCCCGGCAGCTTCTCCGCATACGACTTCACTTCCAGGATCACTTCCAGCACGTAATCCATGTGCGACTGCGTGTACACACGCCGTGGTATGGCCAGGCGCACGAGTTCCATGCGCGACATCGGCCCCATCATGACCGAGCCGATCTCGCAGGAGCGAATCCCGCCGTGCTCGTACAGCGCCACCGACACCGCCTGCCCCGGAAACTCCTGCTGGGAGAGATGCGGGCAGAAGTCGCAGGCGTCGATGTAGATCGCGTGCCCGCCGGGCGGCTGCACGATCGACACGCCGCCCTTGAGCAGGCGCTCGCCGACGTATTCCGTGGAGCGGATGCGGTAACGCAGGTAATCCTCTTCGAGCACCTCCGTGAATCCTTGCGCCATGGCTTCCAGGTCCCGTCCCGCGAGGCCGCCATATGTCACGTATCCCTCCGTCAGGATGAGCAGGTTGCTCGCCTGCTGGAAAAGATCCTCATCGCGGATGAGCAGGATCCCGCCGATGTTGACGATGCCGTCCTTCTTGGCGCTGATCGTGGCGCCGTCGGCGAGATCGAAGCACTCGCGGACGATGTCCTTGACACTGCGTTCGCCCTGTCCCTCCTCGCGCTGCTTGATGAACCAGGCGTTCTCGGCGAAGCGGCAGGCGTCGAGGAAGAGCGGCTTGTCGAAGCGATCGCACACCTGCCGCACCGCCCGGATGTTCTCCAGGCTCACCGGCTGCCCGCCGTTCGAGTTGCTGGTGATCGTCAGCATGACGACAGGTACATCGTCCGCCCGCTCCTCGAGCAGCCTCTCCAACTTGCCCACATCCATGTTGCCCTTGAAGGGAGCGACGGTGCGCGGCGACTCGCCCTCAGGCGTGAGCAGGTTCAGCGCCTCGGTGCCGTGGTGCTCGATATTGGCCCGCGTTGTGTCGAAGTGGGCGTTGTTTGGCACGACCTTGCCCTTGCCGCTCCCGCCCGGTCCGAGCAGCAGTTCGAAGAGCATCCGCTCGCTGGCCCGTCCCTGGTGCGTGGGCAGGACGTGGTCGATCCCGGTGATGTCGCGGATCACATCGCGAAAGCGGAACCAGCTCGTGGCGCCTGCGTAGGATTCATCGCCGCGCATGATCCCCGCCCACTGCATGCTGGACATCGCCCCCGTGCCGGAATCGGTCAGAAGATCGATCAGAACCCGCTCCGAGGGGATCTTGAACAGGTTGTACCCGGCCTCTTCGAGGTATTCGCGGCGCCCGGCGGCCGTGGTCATGCGAATCGGCTCGACGGACTTGATGCGGAACGGCTCGATGATCGTCTTCATGCGCGGAGTATAAGCGATGGCGCGTGCCGGAAAGGCG
>CAZZPX010000556.1:0-2723 GCA_964655955.1 uncultured Phycisphaerales bacterium
TCGACGATCATCGGCGACTGCCTCTCGAACGTCCTTGAACGCCTCGGCCACACCGTCATTCGCCAGAACCACCTGGGCGACTGGGGCGTGCCCATCTGCATGACGCTCAGTTCGCTCATGGACAAGGGTGCGGATTTCGAGCGCCTGACGGTTGACAAGCTCAGCGACGCCTACCGCGAAGCCAACGCCGCCGGCAAGGCGGATGTGCGCGGCTTGCAGGCGGTGCGCCGCTACGGCCTCGGCCCCAAGGCGGAAGCGGAACTGGAAGAGCAGGTCGCCGGCGCCGAGCAGATCGTCGCGCGCGCCAAGGACACCCTCCTGCGCCTGCAGCGCGGCGATGCCGAGATCGTCCGTCACTGGCAGCAGCTCATCGATGTGACGATGCAGGAGTGCGAGCGCATTTACCAGCGCCTGCACGTCACGCTCACGCGCGAGCACGATGCTGGCGAGTCGATGTATCGCGATCGCCTCGCCCCACTGGTCGACCGCCTGCTCACCGAGAACCATGCCGAGATCAGCGAGGGCGCGGTGATCGTGCGCATCGAGGGGATGGATGAACCGTTCATGATCCGCAAGTCGGACGGCGGCTTTCTCTACGCCACGACCGACATGGCGGCGATCGATTACCGTGTGCGCGAGCTGCAGTGTACGCGCATCATCTACGTCGTCGACGCCCGCCAGCGCCTGCACTTCCGCCAGCTCTTCGGCGCAGCGAGACAGGCGAATATCGCGCCGGACAATGTCGAACTCGTGCACGTCGCCTTCGGGGCAATCCTCGGACCGGACGGCAAGCCGCTCAAGACCCGCAGCGGCGAGAACATCAAGCTCACCGACCTGCTCGACGAAGCGGTCGAACGCGCCGCGGCGGTCGTGCGCGAGAAGAATCCCGATCTCGACGACGACGAGCAGCAGCGCGTCGCCGAGGCTGTCGGCATCGGCGCGATCAAGTATGCCGACATGTCGCAGGACGTCACGCGCGACTACGTCTTCAGCTTCGAACGGATGCTGGCGTTCGAGGGAGACACCGGGCCGTACCTGCTCAACGCCTACGTGCGGATTCAGTCGATCTTCCGCAAGGCGCGGGAAGAGGGAGTCGACGTCGGCGAGCGCTCCGACGCTCCGCTGCGGCTCGAATCGCCGCAGGAGCGGGCGCTGGCGCTTACGATGTTGCGCTACCCCGGTGCGGTGCAGTCCGTCGCCGAGAAGCTCGAGCCGCATCACCTCTGCAGTTTCGCCTACGCGCTGGCGACGGCGTTCGCGTCGTTCTACGAACACTGTCCCGTGCTCAAGGCGGAAGCGGATGCGCAGCGCGCGTCGCGCCTGCGCCTCTGCCATTTGACCAGCCGTCTGTTCGCGGACGCTTTCTCGCTGCTCGGTCTGCCCCTGGTCGACCGCATGTAACCCTCGTGCGGCTCAGCAGTTTCCCGCAGCACCGCGCTTTACGCCGGCTCCAGCCACGCCACCGCGAAGTACCGCTTCTCATCCGTCCACAGACGCCGCAGCGCCAATCCTGCTCTGCCCGCGTCTGACTCGATCTGCTCGACCGTGAATTTGTGGCTCGATTCGGTGTGTATGCTCTCGCCCGCGTCGAAACGCACGCGTCGTCCGGCGATGTGTGCTTCCTGGCGCCTGCGACTCACCAAGTGCATCTCGATGCGGCTGAGCGCATCATTCCAGACCGCTTCATGGCGAAAGGCGGCGATATCGAAGTCGCCTGCAAGCTCGCGATTGATCCGCCGCAGCAGGTTGAGGTTGAAGTCGCGCGTGACGCCGGCGCTGTCGTTGTACGCCGCCTCGAGCACGGTAACGTCCTTGCGCAGATCGAAGCCGAGCAACACGCCGCCGTCAGCGCCGGTAAGCTGCGCAAAGCGATCCAGCAGCCGCCGTCGTTGAGCGGGCGTGAAGTTGCCGATCGTTGAACCCGGGAAGTAGATGACATTGCAGCGTGGCGTTTCGCGCGGCTCGGGGAGGGCGAATTCGCCGGTGAAATCCGCGCATACGGGCAGGATCTCGATGCGCGGAAAGCACGCCGCGAGCCGCTCCGCCACGCCTCGCAGGTACTCGCCGCTTATCTCGACCGGCACGAAGGCGACGGGCCTCTCCAGCCGCTCCAGCAGCAGCCGCGTCTTGAGTCCGCTTCCCGCGCCGGGCTCGATGACCAGGGCGCGCGGCCCGATCTGCTCCACCATTGCGCTGACATGCCGGCCCATGATGGCCAGTTCCGTTCGCGTCGGGTAGTACTCATCGAGTTCGCAGATGTCATCGAAGAGGCGCGAGCCGCGTTCATCATAAAGATACTTGCAGGGCAGAGTCTTGGGCCAGCGCGACAGCCCGTCGAGCACGTCTCGCAGGAACACCTCGCGCTGCAGGCCCTGCTCCAGCATCTCTACAGTGGTCGTCGCTTGCTGTGTAGTCATCCGGCATCGCGCGGCAACGTCACCGGCTGATCGCCCGGCTCAAACGCCGCTCCTCCTGAGTGGGTCGTCATTGGCACAGGGCAGCCTAGGTGGCCGCATCGCGAGGATCAATCAGCAGCGCGCCTCTTATGGGATCGGGCGGAGGCGAAGCCGACGAGCAGAGCGAACTTGGCGGGAATGCCGACGTATTCCTCGTCGTTGACACGATACAATGGTCGCACAGCCCGTCGCGAAGCCGCGACCGAACGCCCCGGATGCGTGCCGGGTGTGGTCGCGAGTAGCAATCACGGATTTCAGCAGCAGTTA
>CAZZPX010000557.1:0-2488 GCA_964655955.1 uncultured Phycisphaerales bacterium
GCGCATGACGACCGACTCCCCGTAGAGCGTCGGCACCGTCGAGACGCGCAGGTCGACCTTGCGGCCTTCGAGGCGCAGCGTGATGTGGCCGTCCTGCGGCACGTAGCGCTCGGCGATGTTCATCCCCGCCATGATCTTGACGCGGCTGATGATCGCCGGCTGCAGATGCTTGGGCGGCGGCGTCTGTTCGTAGAGCACGCCGTCCACGCGGTACTTGACTTTCAGATCCTGCTCAAAGGGTTCGATGTGCACGTCGGACGCGCGGCTGCGAATCGCCTCGAGAATGATGAGGTTGACGAGGTTGATGAGGCTGGGCTGCTCCGCCATGCGGTGCAGGTCATCGGTGTCGATGGCGTCGAGATTGTGCTCGACGGCTGCGGCTCCTTCCGCGCTGCCGCCCAGGCTTTGCGCCATGCGCGCCGCGGTCGTGCCGTACTGATCGCGCAGCAGGCGGTCGAAGTCCTCGAGATCCAGCCCGACGCGCAGGACGGGACGGTCAACAAGCGTCGCAAGTTCGTCGGCGGCGGCAATGTCGAGGGGATTGCGCATGGCGACGAGAAGCTGCGCGTCAGCCCCATTGTCGCCGCTCGACTCGCTGCGCACGGGCACGACGCCCAGGCGAACGGCCACATCGGCGGGAATCAAAGCGACAGCCCGCGCCTCGATCTGGGGCGCGTCGTCCAGCCAGTCGATGCCCAGTGCCCGGCACCGATTCTTAATTGCCGCCTGTTCGGCCTCTGTCATGCGCTCGCTACCTCCAGCGAGTCGGGTCTTAATTTCACATTCACCCGGTCGCCGGCAGATAGGGCCGGCGAGCGGTGATGGTACCAGACTCGGCGCGCCGTGGTTGCACCGCGGCTACCGCCATGGCGCGCTGTCGCGCGGGGCTGCGTCACACCTCGCTGTCGCCTTCGCCCGGTCGGCCGGGACCGCCCGGACCGCCGGGGCGCCAGCCTTCCCGCTCTTCGCCGATGACATCACGCAGCGACTCCAGTTGCTGCTCCGTAAGCGTGTCGCGCAGATGACGCAGCGTGTCGCGCTCGAGTTCGCGCTGCTCCATGCGCACTCGCATTTCATCCGGCATGTTCTCCGGGTCGAAGCGGTCCCGCCAGTCGCCGCCATCTTCGCCATCCCCTTCTTCGCGCTGCCGCATCCGCTCCAGCCAGCGCGGCTCATCGCTGGTTTCGGCGCCGTCGATCTGCTTGATCTGCGCCTGGCGGTTCGCCTCCAGATCCTTCTGATACCGCTCCTGGAGCGATTCGACCGCGGCACGCTGATCGCGATCGAGCGACTCGAGATTCAACACCGCGGCGAAGGCGCCTTCCGCGCGTGTCGGCCGAAAAACCTGCGGGTAGCTCAGTTCCTGCACCTTGCGAGCGAAGGCCTGCTGCCTTTCGGCGGGAAGCAGCGCCTGGCAGCGCGCCGCGAAACGACGGTTCACTTCCTGCACCTTCTGGCGCAGCTCCTGGCCGGCCTTGTAGGCGCTCAGGGCGACCTCGACGTCCTGCTCCTGCATCGCCTCGGACATGGTCTGCTCGACTTCGGGCAGGGCGGTCTCGCGCTCCTGCAGGGCGCGGTCCAGTTCGTGTTCGTACTGGCTGAGCACGTCGAGCAGGTCGCCCGAGGCGGCGAGCGACAGATCCAATTCCTCGACCAGTTCGATCAGGTTGAGCTGTTCGCCCGCCAACCGGCCCTCCGGCAGAGCGTGCTGCCGCCGGTACGCCCGCTCCCAGTCGACCCAGCGGCTCTGCTGCTTCTCGTCGAGCAGCAGCTTGACCTCCTCCTGGAGCGCCTGGCCCATCTTCGCCCGCTCCGCCCGCCACTTGAGCATCAGCGCCGGGATCTCGCGCAGACGGCTGAAGTCGCGCTCCTCGCGCATCTCCTCCCGCATCGCCTCGATCTCGCTGCGCCAGATCTGGGCCGAGGCGTTGAACTGCTCGAGGTACCCCTGGAACAGGGCCTCGGCGGCGGCGGCCTGGTCCTCGCTCAAGCCCACCCGCTGCGCCAGCTCATCCAGGTCCTTCGAGGTAAAGCCCGGCTGGAACATCTCCGTGAAATGCTCCATGCCGCCGAAGCGACCGGGCTGGCCTTCCCGCCCCGGCTGCATCCAGCGATCGCGGCGCTCGTCGCTATCGCGGTCCCGCCCGGGCTGGGCCCACGCCCCGGCCGTCATGCCGCAGAGCAGTGCCGTTGCCCCCAGCCACAGCGCCGCCCGCCTGAGTCCGTGTGTCGTTGTCATGTCGTCATCTCCTGGGTCTGCGCAGAAACGCAGCCGGTGCCGTCCCGGTTGTACGATCGCAGCCGGCGACGCATCCCCCATACTGATGGAAAGCAGGGCAAGATCGCAAATCGTTCCGCCGGGAGATGTCACTGGAGCCTGCCTCAGCGGCCCGGCTCGAAGCGCTCGCAGAAGAGGTGCAGCAGGACGAGATGGGCTTCCTGGATGTGGGCGGTGTCGGCGCTGGGGATGATGATGGCGTGGTCGCAG
>CAZZPX010000557.1:2498-2722 GCA_964655955.1 uncultured Phycisphaerales bacterium
TGCTGTCGACGACCAGCGGGTGCTGGCAGCGGCCGGGCTCGGCGCAGGCTCCGCCGCCCTTGCCGAGGAAGGCGATGGTGGTGGCGCCCTTCGCCGTCGCCGCCTCGAGCGCCCGCACGACGTTGGGGCTGTTGCCGCTGGTCGAAAAGGCGAGCAGCACATCGTCTGGGCCGACGAGGGCCTCGACCTGCCGGGCGAAGACCTGCTCCCAGCCCATGTCGTTG
>CAZZPX010000558.1:0-343 GCA_964655955.1 uncultured Phycisphaerales bacterium
CCGACGCCGCCCCGCCCACCTGTGCCCGCGCCGCGCCGGCTCCGCGCTGCGCCGCCACGCGCTCCGCCGCCGCCTTGCGGATGGCCTGTGCCCCCGCGCCTGCGGCGGCGAGTCGATGCTTGTGCGCCAGCTCGAGGGTGCCCCCCACCTGTTCGCAGGCGCGCTTGTCGAACGCCGCCCCGCCGATGGGCACGCACTTCGAGAAGACCAGGTGCCGCCCGTGCGCCAGCGCGATCTTCGTTCCCTGCGCTCCCACGTCGAGATAGAGCGTCGTGAGGTCCGCATCCTCGGTCCGCTGCGTGATGTGATCGAAGGAGCGCACCGTAGCGAGCGCTCCCACGTG
>CAZZPX010000558.1:353-2720 GCA_964655955.1 uncultured Phycisphaerales bacterium
CATCGCCGCCGCGGTCAGCTTGCACGACTTCTGCAGGTTGATCAGCTTCATCACCACGTCGCGCGACACGGCCATGCAGATCACTTCCTGCTGCGTCTGGTTGCGCCGCTGTTCCGCAGGGACGACGAAGTGCCGCAGCACGATCCCGCTCAGGTCGCAGGGCACCGCCCGCAGGAACTGCTCCCGCACATGGCGCTCGAGTTCCGCGCCCTCAGCCTTGGGCGTCTGCACGTGCTGGACGACCGTGAGGGCGGCGGGAATGGAGCAGACCGCCCGGGCCCCCTTGAGATGCAGCTTGCCGATCAGCTTGGGCAGGTGCTGGCGCGCGTGCTGCAGGCGGGCGGCCAGGTCGTCGCGATGCGCGTCCGGAAACTCGATGAACCCCATGCGCAGAATGGCGGGGACGTCGCCCCCCGTGAGCTGCAGCACCTTCAGGCCGCTGTAGCCGAAGTCGATCGCCACCAGGCCGGCGTCTCGCTTGAGGATGTTGAGCGCCATTGCTGCACCGCCTCCGGGCCCGTCGCGCTGTCGGCAACCGGCATACTCCAACCGGACTGCTGAAGTGGCATCGGAGGCTGGGCAAGGGTGGTTTAGCCCACCGCTTCACACGATCTGGTAAAGGAGGTCGCCGTCGAGACCTATGCGGCTTGTGCAGGTCGCCTGCGCGTCGCGGCGGCGCTCGTCCGATAGCGCCGCTCCGGGCCGCGACACACCGCCTCATCCGATCGGTTGAGCGCCCAAGCCCCCAGAGCCTACAGACCGACCAGCCGCCGCAGCGCCTCCGCCAGCGCCTCGACCGCGCCGTCCAGGTCCCACTGCTGCTGCGCGCGGTCGCCTGTGGTATTGCTCACAGCCCGCAGTTCGCCCGCCGCGACCCCGAGACGCAAGGCGGTCGCCACCACCGCCGCCCCTTCCATCGCTTCCGCCGCGGCGCCGGTGCGCGCGCGCACGCTCTCCGCCGCGGCATCCGTTCCCGAACACGTCGCGACCGTGGCGATCGGCGCAACCCGGTCCGCGACGGCCCGCAGCGATTCGAGCAGCGCCGGCGAGCAGGGCGCGCGGTTCCCCTCGAACGGCCCGAGCGGAAAGCCCAGCGCCGCCATGTCGTGAAAACCGTCCGGCGCGAGCAAGCCCTCCTCGTGAAAGACACATTTCTCCGCCGCGACCACGTCGCCGAGCTTCAGCCCGCTCCCCGGCAGCGCGCCGCACACGCCGACACTGAGGACGAAGGCGTAGTCGCGGCGGGCGAGGTTCCAGGCGACGGCGGCGGCGGCATTGGCGCGCCCCACGCCGCTGATCACTGCCTCCACACCGCGACCGATCGGCGCCGCCCGCCACGGCTGGGCGGCATCGGTTTCGACGCCCAGCGGCCGCAACTCGCGCCGCACCGCTGCCACCAGGAGCAGGCGCTGATCCTCATCGAGTTGCAGGCGGGGCACATGGGGCATGGCCCGCCGATCATACCCCCGCTGCGCCCGGCCGAGCGCCTCAGCCGCGCCCCTCTTGCGACCTCTCTCCCGACGGCTGCCCGGCGGCGAATCTCAGCGGTTTTTGCCAGAATTTCCCCTTCCCCAGCCCACCCGCAGGTGGCGAATTGCGGCGCACGGTACAATCACCGATCCGCCTCAGCACGCGTTGTGCACCAGCGGACTAGAGAGGTGTTGTTATGGCGACCAAGGCTTTCAATTCCTTTGAAATGGCCCAGAAGCAATTCGACGCTGTGGCCAACATGCTCAACCTGGACCAGGGCACCAAGGACCTGCTGCGAACCCCCCTGCGCGAGTTCGCCTTCTCCATCCCCGTCTACATGGACGACGGCCGCGTCCAGGTCTTCCGCGGCTTCCGCGTGCAGCACAACGACGCCCGCGGCCCCAGCAAGGGCGGCCTGCGCTTCCACCCCCTGGAGACCCTGGACACCGTTCGCGCGCTCGCCATGTGGATGACCTGGAAGTGCTCCACCGTGGACATCCCGCTGGGCGGCGGCAAGGGCGGCGTCATCTGCGACCCCCACAACCTTTCCATCACCGAGCAGGAGCGCCTCTGCCGCGGCTACATCCGCCAGATCTCCCGCAACGTCGGTCCCTTCCAGGACGTCCCCGCCCCCGACGTCATGACCTCCGCCCAGCACATGCTGTGGATGCTCGACGAGTACGAGGTCATCACCGGACAGAAGGCCCCCGGCTTCATCACCGGCAAGCCCGTCGGCATGGGCGGCTCGCTCGGACGAACCGAGGCGACCGGCTTCGGCGTTGTCTTCACCATCCGCGAAGCGCTCAAGCAACTCGGCATCAACCCCGAGCAGACCACCGCCAGCGTCCAGGGCTTCGGCAACGTCGCCCAGTACGCCATCAATCTCCTCACCGAACT
>CAZZPX010000559.1:0-2716 GCA_964655955.1 uncultured Phycisphaerales bacterium
TGGCCCATGACGTTCGGCCTGGCCTGCTGCGCCATCGAGATGATGGCAACGGGCGCTTCCCGCTACGACCTGGACCGATTCGGCATCGGCGTCTTCCGGCCTACACCCCGCCAGACCGACCTCATGATCGTGGCCGGCACGGTGAACTACAAGATGTCCTCGCGCGTCCGCCGACTCTAGGACCAGATGCCCGAGCCCAAGTACGTCATCGCCATGGGCGCCTGCACGGTCGGCGGCGGGCCGTACTTCAAGTACGGCTACCACGTCGTGAAGGGCGTCGATCTGGTCGTGCCGGTTGATGTCTACGTCCCCGGCTGTCCGCCGCGCCCCGAGGCGCTCATTGAGGGGATCATGCGCCTGCAGGACAAGATCAAGTCGCAGAAGCGAGGTCTGCCGCACGGTGCGAAGTCGAAGGCGAAAGAGCACGACTTGCCCCTGCCGACCGGCGTGACGGCGTAGAGCGCTTCCTCTCCGGATCTCAAGCTCAGGGTTCCGGGAACTCCCGACCGCTGCACCTGACCTCTACACCTGCTCCACCGCGAACTGGGCGCCGCCGCTGCGGAGCTGCGCGAGCTGACGCTCGCCGATCCGCACTTCCATCCGCGCGTGCGTCTGCGTGTAGTCACGACTCAGAACCTCCGCGCGATTTTCGATGAAGTTGATCGCCTTACTGTCGCGCAGCGGCACCGACAAGATGACGTGCCGCTCTCCTGCCTTCATGACCCCCAGGATCCGCTCCGCGACCTCGTCGAGTCCCGCGCCCGTCAGCGCCGAGATTGGAACCGCGCTCGGCTCCTTCTGCGACCAGATCAGGAGTTCCCGATTGTCCGCCAGCTTGTCCGCCTTGTTGAGCAGCACCAGCCGCGGCGGATGCGTGGCGTCGGGATAGCGGTTCTGCAGATCGTCGAGCACCTCGCGCACGACCTTCAGATGCCGCTCCGCCTGCGGATCCGCCACGTCAAGCACCAGCAGCAACAGGTCCGCGTGCATCGCCTCTTCCAGCGTGGCGCGGAACGAGGCGACGAGGTGGTGGGGCAGGTCGCGCACGAAGCCAACCGTGTCCGTCAGCATGACGCGATTGCCTCCGCCCAGTTCCCACTCGCGCGTGCGACTGGTGAGCGTGGCGAAGAGCTTGTCGTCGGCGTAGGCCCCGCCTTCCGTGACCTTGTTGAAGATCGTGCTCTTGCCCGCGTTGGTGTAGCCGACCAGCCCGACCGTGAAGTGATCGGTCTTGCGCGTGGCGACTTCGCGCACCTTGCGGGCAAGGATCTGCTCGATATCGCGGCGCAGGTCGGCGGTGCGCTGCTTGACGATGCGGCGGTCGATCTCGATCTGCTGTTCACCGGGGCCGCGCGTGCCGATGCCCGTGGGCGAGCCGCCGACGATCCGCTCCAGGTGCGACCACATGGCGCGCAGCCGCGGAAAGGTGTATTCGAGCTGGGCCAGTTCGACCTGCAGCTTCGCCTCCACCGTCTGGGCCCGCTGGGCGAAGATGTCGAGGATCAGTTCGCTGCGGTCGAGGACCTTGCACTCGACGATCTCCTCGATGTTGCGGATCTGCGAGGGCTTGAGATCGCAGTCGAAGATGACGACGCGGGCGCTGCGCAGCTTGACGAGCCCGGCAAGCTCTTCGACCTTGCCCTTGCCCAGCATCGTGGCCGCCTCGGGCTTGTTGCGCTTCTGAATGAGCGTGTCGACGACCTCAGCCCCGGCGGTCTCGGCCAGCGCCTGCAACTCGCCCAGGGGGTCGTCCGCGTTGAAGTCCGTCTCGGGCAGATGCACCGCGACGAGAATCGCGCGCTCGCGCGCGACCGACAGAGTTGAATAGTCACGTGGTTCCGGCATGAAGGGGGTTTCCACCAAGGGGGCGCGGGTCAGGCATCGCCCGACGCCGCTGCGTGCGAAGGGACATGATCCAGCCCTGCCGATCATCACGGTCCGGCCGGATCACACACGTCTTGATCTGCATCAGCGAATGCGCATTGCGCTCGCGCCTCCAGGTGGTTGGTGAAACGTATCCTGACATTGTGCGCCGGATTGGGCGTGCGTCAAGCGGGGATCCGCTGGCGAGCGCAATTCGGCGGCCGACGCTGCGGTCGAGTCCGGCTCAGTTCAATGCGCGCCGGACGCCGGTCTGCGAGGCGCAGGTGGCGAACGGATTGACCGGCGCGGGGCCCTTGCCCAGGCGATGCGCCTGGTGAATTGCCGCAGTGGTGAGTTCCTTGGCACGTTCAACTGCCTCGATGGGCTTGATGCCCAGGGCCAGGCACCCCGCGATCGCGGCGCTGAGCATGCACCCCGAGCCGTGCGTCGCGTCCTTCGGCCCCAGGGGCCCGCGCAGTTCGATCAGCCGCATCCCATCGAAGTAGAGATCCACGGCCGCCTCGCCCTGCACGAAGCCCTTGACGACGACCGCGCCGCACCCGAAGCGGGCATGAATCTCCTGGGCCGCCACCTTGCCCGCGTTGAGCGTCTCACAGGGCTTGTTCGTCAGCCGGGCCGCCTCATGACGGTTCGGCGTGACGATGCTCGCCCGAGGAATCAGTGCCGCCAGGGCGGCGATCGCGTCATCTTCGAGCAGCGTGCTCCCCGCCTTACTGATCATCACCGGATCGAGCACAACCGGCGCCTTGCCGAGCTTCGCCAGCGCCTCGCCGACGGCGTTGATGATGTTCGCCCGGCCGAGCATGCCGATCTTCGCCGCGGCGACGGCCAT
>CAZZPX010000560.1:0-2715 GCA_964655955.1 uncultured Phycisphaerales bacterium
GTGGAGAGAGCAGTCGCGCTGGCGACAGCGGAGACGCTCACCGTCGAGGATCTGCCGGACCGAATCCGACACTATCGACCAACGCGTCTGGTCGTCGACAGTCATGATCCCTCAGACCTGCCCTCCCTTGCTGAGGTCGAGCGTCGTTACATCCGACATGTCCTCGAAAGCTTGAATGGCAACAAGACAGAGGCGGCACGCGTGCTCGGCGTCGATCGCAAGACGCTGTACCGGAAGCTCGGCGCGGAGGGCTCGTAAGGTAGCCGAAACGACGATTGACGGGGCATTCCGCCGCGCGTGGCGTTTTGCCGCGCGCATCAAGGGGACCTGTGGAGCTGTCTGGCGCAGAAATGCCTATCAGTAACTCGCTACCGGACTGAGTCTTGCGCATTCGATGCCCCTGATGGTCGGCAGGACTAGCGGCTGGCACCTGTCTTGCTTCTTCCCTGGGACGAGCATTCCAACGCCGACTGATGGCGAGCGCCATCGCGCGGAGCGGAAGGGAGTCATGATGATTGAGTCCGGTCAAACCCGACTGAGGCCAGTGGAGAGGGCGATACAGACCGCAGCGCCGCGAGGGAAGGCTCGCATCCTCGTTGTAGAAGATGACTGCGAGATGCGCACGCTGGTGGCTGCAGCGCTGCGAGCCGACGGGCACGAAGTCATCGAGTGCCCCGACGTTTACCACATGCTCGACTTCTATCTGAGCACCGGCATCAAGCGGGAGGGGCAGCGGGGTTTCGATGTCGTTGTGTCGGATATCCGCATGCCGGGCATCACGGGCCTCGAGATGTTGGAGGGAATGCGGCAGTGCGGGGGTGGTCCCCCCGTGATCGCGATGACCGCGTTCGGTGACGAGCAGACGCAAGCGGAGGCGATGCGGTTGGGTGCAGTGGCTTTCCTTAATAAGCCCTTCGAACTCGACGATCTGCTCGCGCAAGTACGACTGGTGCTATCCCAGTGAGGAGGGTGTACCAATGGTGTTGTTGCAGCGCGACGGCTGGGTGAAGTTCGAGATGTTCTGTCCCAGCGCCGGCCAGGTCCGAGTCGTCGGGACCTTCGCATCCGGCTGTCAGAGCATGGTGCCGATGAGCAGCGACGGTGACGGATGGTGGACTGTACGGCTGCAGCTCGAGCCCGGCGCCTACGAGTTCCTCTACCTCGTTGACGATGACATCTGGCTGCCAGACTACGCGGCGCACGGAGTGAGCCGGAGTCGATCGGGGCAGTGGATCTCTCGACTTGAGGTGGAGGGCCTGCGCCAAGATTCGCAGAGCTTGGCTATGAAGCAACTCAGCTGCGCCTGACGAATCGGCACAGGCTGGGATGCGGGTCGTGAGGCAAGGATGCCTCCGGCCCGCGCCTGCGTGTGCAACGGGCGGATTGGCAGGAGGAGTACCCTCAGGGCACCTCCACGGCGCTACGGGAGATGGCAACTCAGCGAAGCTGCGGCTGTGGTGGTCCATGAGACGACGCTGCAGTCGTGGCTCGGAATGGTCGCTCAGCAGGCCGTGCGAGTGCGAGACCGATTTGCTGCAGCAGAGCCGGCGTTGTGCGAGAAGTCAAGACCAGTACGGCTCTTCTCCTGTGCGCTTCGATGGGAACGGCAGCGGATGGAACGCTGCAACCGACGCCTCGGGCGCCAGCGAATATAAGAGGTCCATAGATCGCAGAGCGGCGAAGAACAAAGGGCCCGTCGCAACGCTCCGCCATGAGGCGGCGACGACCCACGCACATCCTTGAGGACATCAAAATGACTACCGTATACCGACTGCGCCATCTGGCGTTGCCAGTCGTCGTGCTGGCGGGTGCGGCGACGAGTGAATCGGCCCCCGTCGCCTCCGTCATGCTTCGCCAATACGCCACCGCGACGGGCGTGGAAACCTACCAGGACTTCGGCGCCATCGACTGCCAGGATTCCTACGCGGCGGTCCAAGCAACCATCTCGGGAAACGCCGACTTCGATACGCTCATCTGGTTCTGGAACGGCACCAGCGGCGCGATCAAGTTCCGGGAGGGCGTCGGCACGATCACCGGGCACCAGATCGTCGGCAACAACTTCACCGTCAAGCCCGGACAGATCGCAGGCGCCGTCGGGGTGAACCGGCTCGGCCAGGTCGCCTACAAGACGGATCTGCGAGTCACATGCAGCAACCCCGGAACCGATCCGGCCTGTGATTATGACGGCGTGCCCGCGCTGATTCGAGACACGACCTATGGCATCGGAGGCGCGGACCCCTGGATGCTGTGCAATCTCACTGCCTACTCCAATGTCGTTGATGCGGCCATCGACTCATTCGGGCGTGTCTACGGCAGGCTGGCCACGGGCGGGCTGGCGCCGCTCGACAACATCGGTCGCGGCATCAACGGCGTGAGCGAGAAGTTGATCTGCGACAGTGATCCCGTCGCCAACTCGCCCGGAACCTGGGGTCGCCTCAAGACAGCGACCGGCCTGGACATCGTGTCACTCACGGGCTGGTGGTACGGCATCGACCAGTTGCGGCAAGTCCCCAGCGATCAGAACCTGGCTGCCGTGGTCAATGGTGAGTCGCGCCTGCGCGAGAAGGATACTGTGTACTTCTGGAATCAGCCCGGCAAGACGGCACGACTCCTCGATATCGATGACATCGCAATCAGCATTCAGAACGACCTGTTGTGGACGGGACAACTCGCCAATGGCGATGGCATCTCCGCAAACAACAATGACGTCGTCGG
>CAZZPX010000561.1:0-2714 GCA_964655955.1 uncultured Phycisphaerales bacterium
AGCATCTCGAACCAGGGGGGAGTGGCGCGCGGCAGCTACACGGAAGCGGATGTCGCCGCGGTAAACCGGCGCGTCGACGAGCGACTCGCCGAGGCCGGAGCCGTGCCGCTGAGCGCTCACTATTTCTGCCCGTACCATCCCGACGGCGACGTCGAGCAGTACACGCGCGAGCACCCCTGGCGCAAGCCCAGCCCGGGAATGATCCTGCAGGCTGCGCGCGAGCACGATCTGCATCTGACGAGTTCGTGGGTCGTCGGCGACCAGGCGCGCGACATGCAGGCGGGCAAGGCGGCGGGATGCAGGACGATCCTCGTCGGCGAGCGCGCCATCGATCCGATCGACGAAGCGGACCATCGCTGCCTGAATCTCCTGGAAGCCGCACGGTTGATTCGCGACAAGCGGCCAGAAGCGCCACCGATCTCCTGAGAGCCGCATGCGAGCCTCACTCTCACCACCGAAGCGGATACTGCTCGTAATGCCGTCGTGGGTGGGCGATGCCGCCATGTCCGTGCCGGCCCTGCGGGCGCTGCGACTGGCGCTGTCGCAAGCACACGTCACGGCGCTCTGCCGGCCGGGGATTGACGCGGTGCTGGAGGGATGCCCGTTCGTCGATGAGTTTGTCGTTGGTCGGCCCAAAGGGGTGAAGGGGGTGCTTCGGCTGGCGGGGCGCTTACGCCGAGGCGACTACGACGCGACGCTCCTTCTCCCAGGCAGCTTCAAGACCGCGTTGCTCGTGCGTCTGGCAGGGATCGGCGAGCGCATCGGCTATCGCCGCGACGGCAGGGGACTTCTGCTCTCGCGCGGCTGCGACCCGCCGCGCCGCGACGATGGCGCGTTCGCTACGGTACCGGCGGTGCGCTATTACCTTGACCTTGTGCGCTTCGCCTTTCCAGGCGCGCTGGCGGAGGTGGTGGACATCGACGAGCGGCTGGAGTTGTGGACCACACCGCGCGACGAGGCCGAGGCTGAGCGCATCTTCGCCGAGGCGGCTGTCGGAGCCGACCGGCGCGTCGTCGTGCTGAATCCCGGAGCCAATCGCGCGGACAAGCGCTGGCCGGCGGTGCACTTCGCGGCAGTGGGGGACCACCTGGCGCGCGAGTACGACGCCTCGATCTTCATCACTGGCGCGCCCGCGGAGCGAGAGATCATCGAGTCAGTGCGTGCCGCAATGCACGAGCCGTCGCACGATCTGCAGGCGCTGGGGGTGGACCTGCGGTCGCTCAAGGCGGTGCTGCGCCACAGCGATCTGCTCATCACCAACGACACCGGGCCGCGTCACCTCGGCGTGGCGCTGGGGACAGCCGTCATAGCGCTGTTTGGTCCGACCGATCCGCGTTGGACGACGCTCACTGCGGCCCGGCAGGTGGAGTTGCTGGCCGATCCCACGCTCGAACCGCACGAGCGCGCGGACGACCAGCCGGCGCGCTGCCGCATCAACAAGATCGCCGTCGAGGATGTAGTCGCCGCTGCGAGATCCCTTCTGGCGCAGCAGGCCGGAAGCGAAGGCTGAACGCGGCGCGCCTCAGTATCGTGGGACGCAGGGATCGATGTCGCGCGACCAGACGTCGATGCCCCCGGCAAGTGAACGTGCATCCGTGAAGCCGCTCCGCCGCAGCGCCAGCGTCACGTACAGCGATCGCACGCCGTGGTGACAGTAGACGATGATGGGCCGGTCGCGAGCGCCCAACTCCTCCGTGCGTTCCGCGATCTCGTGCATGGGAATGAGCACGCTTCCCTCGATGCGGGCTCGCTCGTGCTCGTCCGCGCGCCGGCAATCGAGCAGCAGCACCTCGCCGCGTTCGAGCAGTGCGTGCGCGCATCGAGGCGTGATCTCAAGTTCCGCACGGAAGGGATATCCCTGCGGCAGTCCGTTGTCGTCGAGCGTCATGGCCGAAAGTGTAGGACTTGACTCGCGCTTCCGGGCAGTAACGCAGCGAGCTGCTGGTAAGCAGCCGCAGCACCACTTTGATGGTCCTGACTCATCCGCTGCCCGCGACGCCGACAAAGCCCAGATCCTGAACCGTTGCCTCCGCCTGGGTACCTTCCGCCCCGACGCGCACAGGCTTGCCGGGAGAAGCGAACGCCGTCTTGAGCATCGCCAGGCAGAGCGGCGTGCGACCGAGCAGCGGACTGGGGGCCGAACTCGTCACTGCCCCGACCACGGTCGCTTCAGATGCCGGATCGATGACGTGATCGCCCGTCCGCGGCAGCCGCTCGCCCTGCACCTTCAGCGCCATGAGTTTCTGCTTGGGCTGGCCCTGCGACTCGATGCGGGCGACGACCTCCTGCCCGAGGTAACACCCCTTGGTGAACGACACCCGCGCCGCGAGCACGCCCGACTCGTGCGGCAGAGTATCCGCACCAAAGTCGAGGTTCATGAGCGGCGTTCCCGCCTCGATGCGCGCGACGTTGAACGCGGACCAGCCGCCCCGCCGCACCTCCAACTGGCGTTCCTCTTCCCCGGCCACGCACCGCACGAGCAGCGCCTGGCCCCACTCGGTATCCGTGGAGTTGTTGACGAGGCAGATCGCGGCCTCGACGCGGTCGGCTTCAAGCTCGGCGACGAGCTTGCCGGTGAACTGCGCGACCAACGGCTGCGAGTAGGGCGGATTGAGGAACACGCGCCCGGCCCACTCCTGGGCGAGCCCATCGTCGCCCTTCACGAAGTAGCGCTGAGCGAGGACGACGGATTGCGCGTGCTCGTTGCTCGCGGG
>CAZZPX010000562.1:0-2712 GCA_964655955.1 uncultured Phycisphaerales bacterium
CGGCCCGCGTTTCTCGTACCAGAAGCCGATGAGCAGGTAGCTCGTCAGTCCGACCATCTCCCAGAAGATGAACAGGTGCAACAGGCTGTTGCCCGCGACGATGCCGAGCATGGAGAAGGTGAAAAGCTGCATGTACGCCATGAAGCGGCGCTTGCGCTTGTCGCCGTGCATGTAGCCCACGGAGTAGAGGTGCACCAGCAGGCTGATGAGGCTGACCATGACGAAGAGCGTCACGGTGAGGCGGTCGATCATCGGTCCGATCGCTAGAAATGATGTAGCGCCTTCGCCGGGGAAGCCGACGGGCAGCCACTGCCAGGTGTCGACGATGGGGCTGCGGTCGCCGAAACCGATGAAGGCCGCGAGCGAGCAAACCAGCGAAAAGAGCATCACCGCCACGGTGAACCAGGCGGCGACATCCTGCTGCTTCTCGCTGGTGCCCATGCGGGAGAAGAGGGCGATGACGAGGACGCAGCCGATGGCGGGAGCGAGCCAGGCGGCGACGATCAGGTTGGTCAGAAGCTGCTCGGTCATGGTCCCTCTTCCGCTCGCTGCGCCTCAGCCGCGCAGTGTCGCCGCCTTCTCCACATCCACGGTTGACATGCGGTTGTAGAAGCTGAGCACGATGCCCAGCGCCACCGCCGCCTCCGCTGCTGCCAGCACGATCACGAAGAGGGCGAACATCATCCCCTCGATTGCCGGCTCGCCTCCGGCCGCCACCGCCTCGCCCGACCAGGAGTAGCGGTTGAAGGCGACGAGATTGATGTTCGCCGCGTTGAGCATCAGCTCGACGCCGATGAGGATGCCGATGGCGTGCTTGCGCGTCAGCACCGTGGCCAGGCCGCAGCCGAACACGATGGCGGAAAGAACCAGGAAGTGTTGCAGCGTGATGGTCAGCATCGGTGCGTTCGCCTCATTGCGCAGCATCCGGTCCTTGCTCGCGGCGTCGTCCCTTGGCCATGTACGCCGCCGCGATCATGACGATGAGCAGCAGCACGCCCGCCGTCTCGAAGGCGATGAGGTACTTGCTCAGCAGCACCTTGCCGAATGTGCTGACGGGATAATCCTCGACGGCGAGCACCGCGTTGGTGGTCCCGGTCGGTCCCGTCCAGTTGGCGACGGTCAGCCCGAGCAGTCCGAGCGTGACGAACCCCAGCGCGATGCCGGTGGCGAGTTCACCCTTCGACACGTCCATGCGGGCGAAGGGGTCGGTCGTGGTCAGCATGATGCCGAAGATGATGAGGATCAGCGTGCCGCCTGCGTAGACGATGAGCTGGACGGCGGCGATCAACTCCGCCTCGATGAGAAAGTAGAGCGCGGCCACGGCGATGAGCGTCCCCAGCAGCCACAAGGCCATGCGGACGATCTGCCGGCTGAAGAGCACCATCAGAGCGCACAGGCAGGTGAGCCCGGCGAAGGGGTAGAAGAGAGCGGCTTCGATCACGGCGCGGTCGGCCTGGGCCAGGGTGTGCACGTGAAACCTCTTGGCGACAAAGGAGATGCGCGCTGCCGCGACATCACCGGAACCTGCGGCGACACGGCCATCCAGACCCGGCTCGTGCCCAATCGGCCCGCCTGCCCGCGGACCTCTCCAATCGGGCCGCCACTGTACGTGACAGCCGCCTCCGCATCAACGTCAGCAGACCTGGGGGAATGGAATTGCGGCTGGATCCGCAGTCGCGACTCGCGCGTGTCCCCATGCGCACATGTTCTGGCAGGCTGCCTACAGAGGGTTGGGAGCGTGCTGATCTAGCAGGTTGCCTGCGTGCCCTGTAATGTTCCCTCATGCGTCCGCCACCGCGCTGCGCCTGGTGCTTGCGTCTGCGTCCCGAACTGACCGCGGCGACGCTCCTGCTGGCGTTCTGGCTCCCGGGCATCTGGCAGGGCGCGTACCGCGTTGACACGGGCCTGTACACGGCAATCGCGCGGTATGCCATCACCGACGGGAGTTGGTGGAACCTGCATGTCGGCGAGGCGCCCTATTTCAACAAGCCGCCGCTTGCCTTCTGGCTGCACGGACTCATCCTGCGGGCGCTGGGAACTCACTTGTGGACTGTGCGGCTCGGTTCTCTCCTGGCAGCATTGCTGGCCACCTGGGCGACCGTGCGCCTGCTGCGGGTGCTCTGCGGATGGCGAGCAGCACTTCTGTCAGGGATCGTGCTGGCCACGACCGTGGAGTTCTTTCGCTACACCCGAGCTTTCTCGCTCGATCTTTGGCTGACCGCCTTCTTCATGCTGGCGCTCTGGTGCGCCGCCGTGGGGTTGCGGCGAGATTCGCGCGCGTGGGTGGCAGCGGCTGGAGTTCCCCTCGGATTGAGCTTGCTGGTGAAGCCATTGCTCGGGTTTCTCCCCCTGGCGTGCCTGGGCATCTGGTTGTTTCGGATACGGCGGCCGCGCCTGCTCGCCGGCCTCGCGGTCGCTTCAATCCTCGCGCTGGTCATTGCCGCACCGTGGCACCTTGCCATGGTCTGGGAGCATGGCGACGCATTCGTGAGGAAGTACTTCGGCGCTGAAACTCTCAGCCGCGTCATCGGGGAGCGACCAGCCGACACGGCTGAGGCCCATGTGACCGGCCCGCCCTGGTACTACCTGCACATCATGGTGGAAACCTACTGGCCCTGGCTGCCGCTTCTGCTCTTCGCGCTGGCGTCCGCGGTTTGGCGGGTCTTGGGGTTGTCCGGAAGCGCGGCAGGCCGCCGTGTCGCCGCAGGCGCC
>CAZZPX010000563.1:0-2698 GCA_964655955.1 uncultured Phycisphaerales bacterium
CATCAACGCCGGCGACGGCGGCACCGAGGCCAACGACTGGGCCGAGATGCTCATGCGCATGTACCTCTACTACTTCGAGCACATGGGCTGGAAGGTCGAAGAGGTCGCCAAGACGTTCGGCAGCGAAGTCGGCATCGACGGCGTCACCTTCCACATCAAGGGCGAGATGGCGTACGGCTATCTCAACTGCGAGCGCGGCACGCATCGCCTGGCGCGGGTGAGCCCCTTCAACGCCCAGGGCAAACGGCAGACGAGCTTCGCCACCGTCGACGTCGTGCCTGAGTTCGAAGACACCAACGTCGAGATCGACGAGAACGACCTGGAGGTCACCGCCTTCGCGCGCTCATCCGGCCCGGGCGGGCAGAACGTGAACAAGCTCGCCACCGCCATCCGCGTTGTGCACCTTCCCACGGGAATCGCCGTCGTCGCGTCGACGGAGCGCAAGCAGGAGCAGAACCGGCGCCAGGCGCTGTCGATCCTGCAGGCGAAGCTCGAACAGATCGAGGAGGAGAAGCGCGAGGCGGAACTGGCGGAAGTGACCGGCGGGGCCGTCGACCGCGGCTGGGGCACGCAGATCCGCAGCTACGTGATCTACGACAACCGCGTCAAGGACCACCGCACGGGCCACGAGGTGGGCAACCCGCAGTCGGTCCTGGACGGCAACCTGCAGGGCTTCATCGACGCGGAGCTGAAGCGCCGCCGCAAGGCGAAGGAAGAAGTGAAGCAAGCCTGACCGCGCATTTCTTAGCCCCGGGCCAATGGCCCGGGGACCGTGCGAACGTCCCGCATGTTTCGCACGTCCCCCCGGCGATTCGCCGGGGACTAACGCCGCCGCGCCACGAGTTCGATCATCGCGATGTACTCGCCGCGATCGACCTCCAGTGTCTCCAGTTCTTCGGGAAACATCTGCTTGCCCACAAGCTGCTTCGCCTTCTCGTAGTCGCGCCAGTGCCTCCAGCCGTCCTCGATGACGGCGCAATAGTCGACGTCCACGACCTGCGGCTGCTCGAAGTGCGTCCGCCACCAGTCGGCCGTGTGAAAGCTGAAGCACTCGCGCGGATCCCAGAACTTTTGGAAGTGCGGCGGCACGGGGTGCGGCATCTCTTTGATCAGGCCCGGCACGACGATGCCGATCTGCCCGCCGGGCTTGACGAGCTTCGATAGAACCGAGCCGAGATAGATGTCATCTGTGCCGAAGTAGTGATACGCGTCGACGCTGACGATCGCATCGAAGAACTCTTCCGCGTACGGCAGGGCGTGCGCCTCGGCGTAGATCGGAAACACGCGCTCCGCGACGCCCGCCTCCTCGATGCGCTGCCGGTTCTCGGTCGGCTTGATCCACAGGTCCGTAGCGAAGACGGTGACGCCGAACTCGCGGGCGAGAAAGATCGACGACATCGCCTTGCCGCAGCCCAGGTCGAGCACGCGCATGCCGGGCCGCAGGTCCATGTGTGTGCAGACGGACTCCGTCAACCAGACCGCGTTGGGTCCCATGCTGTTGTCGATCATCCACATGGAGTCATAGCCCTGACTCCGCGGAAAGGCGTCCTGCGTCATGAGGTCGTCGAAGCTCATGCAAGCCCATCCTCATTAGCCCCGGGCCAATGGCCCGGGGGAGCGCGACCGGCGGTCGCGGCTTTCTGCGCGAAGCCGCAAGCGGCCTCCGCTTCAGGCATTAGACATTAGTTCGTAGTCATTCGACATTCACTCCCCCGGCCGCGTCATGCTCGTCGGATCCAGCAGTTCATCCAGCTTCTTCGGATCCAGCAGCTTCGTCTCCGTCATGTACTCGCGCACGGTCTTGTTCTGCTTGAAGGCGGTCTTGGCGACTTCCGCGGCCTTTTCGTAGCCGATCACGGGGGCGAGCGAGGTACACATCATCAGGCTCTTCTCGACCATGCCGGTGCAGATCTCTTCGTTCGCTTCCAGCCCGTCAAGGAGCTTGTCGACGAAGATGTTCGCCGCCCCGGCGAGGAGGTTGATCGAGTCGAGCAGGTTCGCCGCCATCATGGGCATGCCGACGTTCAGTTCCAGCAGCGACCCCACCCCGCCGAACCCGCCCAGCGAGATGGCGACGTCGTTGCCCACGACCTGACAGGCGACCTGCACCATCGCTTCGCAGATCACGGGGTTCACCTTGCCGGGCATGATCGAAGAGCCCGGCTGCGTCGCGGGGAGCGACAGCTCGAAGAGCCCGCAGCGCGGCCCGGAGCCCAGCCAGCGAATGTCGTTGGCGATCTTGCTCATCGACACGGCGATGGTCTTGAGCGCGCCCGACGCTTCCACGATGCAATCGCGCGTCGCCTGGGCTTCGAAGTGGTTGGGCGCTTCCTTAAAGTCGATGCCCGTCGCCTTGGCGAGGTGGGTCGAGACGCGCTTGCCGAACTCGACGTGCGTGTTGATGCCCGTGCCCACCGCCGTGCCGCCGATGGGCAGGTTCTCTGCCATGACCCGCCGTGCGTGCTTCGCGCGCGCCACCGCATAGTCCGCCTGCGCCGCGTACCCCGAGAACTCCTGGCCGAGACGCACGGGCGTGGCGTCCATGAGGTGCGTGCGGCCGATCTTGGTGATGTGATCGTACGCCTTCGCCTTTTCATGCAGCGCCGTGGCGAAGCGCTCCAGGGCCGGGATGAGCACATCGTTGATCGCCCGGGCGGCCCCGATCTGCATTGCCGTCGGGAAGGTGTCGTTACTCGAC
>CAZZPX010000564.1:0-2698 GCA_964655955.1 uncultured Phycisphaerales bacterium
GGCGCCGTTGCCCTTGCTGTAGGGGTGGTGCACCACACGCGCGCCGGCGGCTTCGGCCACGGCGGCGGTGTCGTCGGTGCTGCCGTCGTTGACGATGATCACTTCAACACCCGGGCAGGTGGAGACGATGGCGCGCACCGTGGTGCCGATGGCGGCGGATTCGTTCTTGGCCGGCAGGACGACGTTGATGCTCATGGTATAGCTGGCGTCATGATTCACTCCAATTGTGCCACCGACGTCAGCTACACCTTTGCGATGCGAAGGCAAATGTGACCTCAATCGCGTTTTCGGATCTCATCACGCAAGATCCTGTCGAGACGATCAATTTCGCTATCGTATTGTGATCGCGGTCGTTTGAGCTGACTCTCAGGCTGTCGCGCGTATATCCTGCGCGCTTCATCCAGCAACAAGAGCGCGTGCCCCGGGTGCTTTGCATTGCCCATGTGGGCAACCATCGAAAGGGAGGAGTCAATATCCTTGTATCGATCCATTGCCACCAAAAACAATCTCGTACTTTCGTCAGGAAGACCATCAGAAAGCAAAAGCAATGCACGTAGATAAGGGGCGAGGCGATTGAACAGCGGTACATTCGAATACTGAGGAAGCCCCCGCATCACATCAAGAATATGCAATATTCGCGTTCTGTATTCAGGATTGGTATCTGGTTCTATCAAGGTCTCAACAATCATGCGCAGGCCAAGAACCGCCTGTGCATCAAATTGCTGTTGTGGCAGATTTTTTGCTACCTGATTGAAATCGGCAGCAGTTGCGCGCTTATGTGTGATCTTCTGCAGCAACCACTGCATGGACAGCAGCGCGCTATCTGGCAGGCGATTCATCGCCTCTTCCAGTTGTGCAAATCCGTGGTTGACGTCGCCATGTTTGAAATATTGGACGGCGAGATGGTTCTGGGCGCGTGGAGAATTGGGTGTGGCGACGGCCCAGAAAGTTTCCAGGGCGCTGGTGTCACTCCAAAGCGTGGCTCGCTGCCAAGTGAGTGCACCAAGCGTGCCAAGAATCGAGATCGAAGCGAATATTGCAATAAGGCGCCCCCGTTTTTCTCCAAGCCAGACGATTGCCATAGCCAGGGGCAAGAAAAGGAAAGCCGCGGCAGCATAATTGCGGTGCTCGAAATACAATTCCAGTCCAATGACCGTGGATTCGATGAGATGTGACGCAAGGAAAAATATCAGCGCCAATGCGATATAGGTTCCCCATCGCCACTTGTGACGCAGACAAACCGCGATTGCCAGCAGACCAATAATACCCACGAGCGCAGGCAATGTGGTGGCCGGGTGCCAGAGATCGGTGGAAATTGGGTAGCCGTCCTGAAATAATCCCAATCCTTCAATCCGCGGCACGTAAAGCTGCCAAAGGTATTCCCAGAGAACACGTGGCTCCGTCAGCAGGCGTTCAACTTGATTGAATGGGCGAGTTGGCCACGCGTCAGGCGCTAGGTTGATCTGCCTGCCCAGTTGGAAAACAACCGCCGCTGTCGGGAACCAGAGGAAGAGGACGCGCCAACGCCAGTCGGGCTTGGGGCTTGTTCGCGATCCTGCCGCCGACGGAGCGCAACGGGCAGGTCGTGCGGCCAGGCACCATTCGATCATCAGGGCCAGCAGCGGGAGCAGGACGCCGTTTTCCTTGCTCAATGCGGCGGACATCGTGCCAAGGATCAGCGCGGCAGACATCCAGATGTATCCGGCCAACCGGCGGTAGGGTAACAGCAGGCGTCCATGCAGGTAACCGGCCAGCCCCGCGTACATGAAGAGCGCAGCGAGTTGGGCCATGCGCTGCACCGTGTACAGCGTGGTCGATACCATGTATGGATGCAGCAACCAGAGCGCCATGTTGAGCACTGCGCCCCAGCGCGCACTGGGCTCCGAAACATCGAACAGGCGCAGCAACTTGTAGGTGGCAATGCACAGCATCGATCCGGCGAGCAGATGCAGCCACAGGTTGGTCAGCTTGAAGGGCCGAGGGTCCGCTGGCCAATCGGTAGCGTCAAGCAGGAAACTGGCCAGTGCGACAGGCCGCCCCAGCGGTCCAGCGGCGCCGTGAAATACAAACGCCTCGAAGGTCGCCCAGTCGTGGACACCGCCAAGATCGCCGATCTTGGACAGGTTGGGGAAATCGTCGAACAGGAAGCCGCCCTGAAGCCCTGGCCAATAGGCGAGCAGGCAGATGCCCAGAATGGCCCAGAACGCGGCGAACCACGAGTATCGGCGCACGACGCAACTCCAAAAAAACTGCCCGCAGCGCGGGCAGTCCGGTAGAGATGTCGCAACCGCTTACGAGCGTCGGCACGAAGACGGGAGATACTTGGGTGCAACTGCGTCTGTTCCGCCAGATTTGCACACCCAGTCGATCGAGCCGACGTTGGAAACCGCGCTCAGGATGACGGTCTTGCCCTGGACGACTTGTGACACAGGTGCGCCATTTTGCATTGTTGCCTGAATGATGCCGTCATCTGAAACCGACACTTCGGAAACATACTTGCCCTTGATGTCGGTTGCTGCCTCCATGCCAGCTTCCGCGTTGCTTGCAGGCCAAGCGCCGTTGTTGACCTTGTATTCGGAGACTGCCGTGCGGCCCGCCGACGCCAAGGTCAGTGCTTCCGATACTTGCGAACGTGCCACGTAATCCTGATACGCCGGCAGCGCGATGGCAGCCAGGATACCGATGATGGCCACCACGA
>CAZZPX010000565.1:0-2690 GCA_964655955.1 uncultured Phycisphaerales bacterium
TGAAGTTGCCAAACCCCGGGTCCGGCACGAACGCCGGGTCAAGCCATAGCTCGTGGTCGTTCAGCACGACGCCACGCAGACGGATCGGGAAACCGCCGGTGTACGCGCTGCTGCCATCGGTGTTTACAGCCTGCAGCCGGGAATGCTTGACCAACGGGACGTTGCTCCACTGCTGGCCGGCAACGGACGGCGCGACCGAGGCGACGATGAGCGCACTGGACAAATGACGCCACATAGCTTGCTCCGTTCTGGTGCGGAAGTCAGCTTCGGTGGACGTGAGGCAGTTCCCCACTGCCGCACGCCGTATTACGTTCTCTGCTATCGTAATACCGACAGGAAGGACCGCTGTCAACCGCAGGAGTTCGTGAGATGCCCGAGTCTGCGCACATTGATCCGCTTGTCGCCTTCTTTGACGAAGCCGCCGCCAACTGGGATGCGAAGAGTCCGCGCCCCGAGGCAACGCGCCAGCGCCTGGGCGAACTCAAGACGGATATGGGGCTGCGGGCGGGGCAGGAAGTGCTCGAAGTCGGGTGCGGCACCGGACAGGTGACGGACTGGTTGGTCCAGACCGTTGACCCCGGCGGCGTCACCGCCGTCGACCTCTCGCCGCGGATGCTCGAGCGGGCCAAGGCGAGAACGGGTAGGGCGAGGTACCTCGTCGCCGACATCTGCACCCAGGAGCTGGGGGAGGGCACATTCGACATCGCCTTCTGTATGCACGTTCTGCCGCATCTTTCTGACATTGACGCGGCGCTGGCAAACCTCTATCGGATGCTACGGCCGAACGGGAGGCTGATCGTGCTGCACCTAGCTCACTGGCGCGAGATCAATGACCTGCACGACCGGATCGGCGGGGCTGTCGCCGGGCACTACCTGCCGCCGCCGACGGTGTGGGAGGGGCTGCTGGCGCGGCATGGACTGGTCCTGACGACACTGCGTGACGAAGCAGACCTGCTGCTCGTCATCGCAGAGCGGCGGTGAACCGGGTCGCGACGCTGGCGCTCCCACAGGACGACGGTACGCTGTGGGCACCGCTTACCCGGAGGCCGCCGATGTCAGCATCTCTCAGCCTTGCCGTTCTCGCGCTTGGTCTGTGCCTCGCACCGTCAGCCCTCGCTGCCTCCACGCCGACCGAACTACGCGTGGAATGGCTCCGGGCGCCGCTGGGGCTGGACGTGCAGCGGCCTCGCTTCAGCTGGATCGGCAAGGTCGAGCAGCGCGGGGCGGGTCAGTCGGCGTACCATGTGCTCGTCGCCTCCTCACCGGAGCTGCTGGCGCGCAGCGAGGGCGACCTGTGGGACAGCGGCAAGGTCGACTCTTCGCAGCACACCAACGTGATGTATGGCGGCGCGCCGCTCAAGCCGGGAACACACGCCTCGTGGAAAGTCCGCACCTGGGACGAGCGGGGCAAGGCGAGCGACTGGAGCGCAGCGACCCGGTTTTCTATCGGCTTGCTCGATGCGACGAACTGGCACGCGCAGTGGATAGAGGATCCGACCCCTGCCGCCGGCTTTACTCCGGCCAACAACGGCTACCACTCGCAGATGAGCGGCGAGGCGCATGTGCGGAAGTGGATCACGATCGACCTCGGAAAGGTGCACGACCTTGACGGCGTCGTGCTCTGGCCCGCTCGGCCGTACAACTGGACGCGCGACGAACCGGGGTTTCTCTTTCCCAAGCGGTTCGTGATCGAGACAGCGCTGCAGCCGGACTTCGGCGATGCGGGCATTGCGGTCGATCGAGGCGACGCTGATGTGGCGAAGCCGGGAACGCAGCCGTGGCGGACGACGTTCGACCGGCGGTCGGCGCGATATGTGCGCCTGCGTGCGATCGAGATGCGAGAGCGCGACGCGGGCGAGTACGGCCTGGCGCTCGCGGAAATGGAAGTGCTGGGAGGCGGGAGAAACCTTGCGCTCGGGGCGACCGCGAAGGGAAGCGACTCGATCGAAACGAGCGGCTGGTCGATCCGCTCGCTCACGGACGGCGACACCGTATCGCACGGGCCGATTGGACCTGAGCCGCTCATGCCCCCCCGCTTCCGCAAGACCTTTACCGTGCCCCAGGACGCTGAGGTCCGCCAGGCCACGCTCTACGCCACAGCCCTCGGCCTGTATGAGTTGTTCATCAACGGCGAGCGAGTCGGCGAGCAGTACCTGGCTCCCGAATGGACCGACTACCACACGCGCGTGCAGTATCAGACCTTCGATGTCACGAACATGCTGCGCCGGGGAGAGAACGTGCTCGCAGCCCAACTCGGCGACGGCTGGTACGCCGGGCGCGTCGGCCTTTCCTTCATCGTTCCGGATGGCCTGCCGCGCGGGATCTACGGCCGCAAGCCGAAGCTCCTCGCGCAACTCGAGATTGAACGCGCGGACGGGATGGCGCAGCGCCTGGTGACGGACGAGACCTGGCGCTATTCCACGCAGGGGCCGTGGCGCGAGGCGGATCTGCTCGACGGCGTGGTCTACGATGCGCGGCGTGAACAGCCCGGCTGGAGCGAACCGGGATACGACGATTCTCCGTGGGCGACGGCGCAGGCCGTGGAGATCGGGCCGGTCGAGCTTGTCGGGCAGGCGAACGAGGCGATTCGCGTCACGGAGGAGCGACCGGCCGTGTCAAGGAGCGAGCTGCGGCCGAGCGTCTTCGTCTATGACTTCGGGCAGAACCTCGCCGGATGGGTGCGGGTGACA
>CAZZPX010000566.1:0-2686 GCA_964655955.1 uncultured Phycisphaerales bacterium
GAGCACCGTCTGCCGCAGGACGGCCGCATCGAGTTGACTGTGAGCGGCAACCCGGTGGACCTGCGTGTGTCGGTGCTGCCGACAATGTACGGAGAGTCGGTCGTTCTGCGTGTGCTGGATCGCAGCAACACGAAGCTGCAGCTCGACGCGATCGGACTGCGTCCCGACGACCTCGAGCACGTCAACATGCTGATTCGCAAGCCGAACGGCATCATCGTGGTGACGGGCCCCACCGGCTCGGGCAAGACGACGTCTCTCTACGCCTGCCTGCACGAACTGAACGACGTGGAGACGCAGATTCTTACCGCCGAGGACCCAGTCGAGTACGACATTGACGGGTTGTGCCAGTGCCAGATCAATACGGAGGCGGGTTTGACTTTCGCCCGCTGCTTGCGTTCGTTCCTGCGTCAGGACCCGGATGTAATCCTGGTTGGCGAGATTCGCGACCTGGAGACGGCCCAGATCGCCGTGCAGGCGTCGCTGACGGGCCACCTGGTCTTCTCGACGCTGCACACGAACGACGCGCCGAGTTCGATCATTCGTCTGGTGGACCTGGGAATGGAGCCGTTCCTCCTCACCGCGACGATCGAGGCGATCATCGCCCAGCGCCTGGTGCGACTGGTCTGCTCGAATTGCAAGGAGCAGTACGAGCCCAGCGAAGCGCACCTCATGGAACTGGACCTGACGCCCGAGATGGTGCAGGGGCGGACCTTCTTCCGCGGCAGAGGCTGCGACAATTGCAACAAGTCGGGGTATCGAGGCCGCATGGCGCTGTTCGAGATCCTGACGCTGGACGATGCGCTGCGCGAACTGATCATGCGTAACGCGAGCACGCAGGTCATTCGTCACGAGGCGAAGAAGCGAGGGATGCGCAGTCTTCGCGAGTCGGGTTTGCTTGCGATCTACGAAGGACAGACAACGATCGACGAGGTCGTGCGCGAGACGATCATTGAAGAGTGACCGTCGCGACGGGCGCAGGCTGGGATGATTTGGCAGAGATGAACAGGCACCTGGAGTAAGGCGATGCCGACATTCACATACGAAGCGTTGAACGCAGCGGGCAAGCCGCAGAAGGGCACGATCGAGGCCAAGAGCAGCGAGGACGCGGTCCAGCGCATTAAGGGCCAGGGGTATTTTCCCACGAGCGTGGTCGAGCAGAAGGTGAAGACCAGCGGCGCGCCCAAGGCTCGCGGCGGCAAGAAGGGCAAGGGCAAGAAAGGCGCCGAATCCGCCGTCGCCGACACGGGACGCCACGACCTCACCGCCCTCGCCGAGCGCGGCCGCAAGAAGAAGAAGGGCGAATTCTCCATCTCGATCGGCCGGGTGAAGCGCAAGCAGCTCACCACCTTCACGCGGCAGCTCTCGACGCTGCAGGATGCGGGGCTGCCCCTGCTGCGCTCGCTGCAAGTGCTCGAGCAGCAGCAGAAGCCCGGGCCGCTCAAGAACATCCTGCTCAGCATCGCTGAGGACGTGGAAGGCGGCGCGCCGCTCTCCGATTCGATGGCCAAGCACCCCAAGGCGTTCGATCGCCTGTACACCAAGATGGTGAACGCGGGCGAGATCGGCGGCGTGCTGGACATCATCCTGCAGCGCCTCGCCGACTTCATGGAGAAAGCCGACCGCCTCAAGCGCCGCATCAAGGGCGCCATGATCTATCCCTCGGTCGTCATCGTCATTTCGGTCCTGATCGTGACCGGCATCATGATCTTCGTCATTCCGAAGTTCCGCGACATCTTCATGGACTTCGGCGTGGACCTGCCGGGCATCACCGTCTGGCTGATCAACACCAGCTACTGGATGGCGGGCAAGCAGACCGGACAGCAGATTCCCGGCGCGATCTACGTCCTCGCCTTTCCCATCGTCTTCTGGCTCTTCCTCAAGCTGCTGCGCAAGACCGGGCCCGGCCGCGCCGCCATCGATCGCACGAAGCTGATCATTCCTGGCGTGGGCAACCTGATCCGCAAATCCACGACGGCCCGCTTCACGCGAACGCTGGGCACGCTGATCACCGCGGGCGTTCCCATTCTCGAAGCGATCACCATCACCAAGGAGACCTCGGGCAACTACGTCTTCGAGCAGGCGCTGGGCAAGGTGCACGACTCGATCCGCGACGGCGAACCGTTCGCAGATCCGCTGCGCGAAACCAAGGTGGTCGATCCGATCGTGGTGAACATGATTGACGTCGGCGAAGAGACGGGCGACATGGACGTCATGCTCATGAAGATCGCCGACAACTACGACGAAGAAGTCGACACCGCGGTCGCGGGCCTGGTCGCCATGATCGAGCCGCTGCTCGTCGTCTTCCTGGGCGGCATCGTGGGCACGATCGTCATCGCCATGTTCATGCCTCTGGTCGCCATGATCGAAGGCGTTTCCTCAGGTGGAATGTAAATGCCCAAGAGCGCTCTGACATTCAGATCGAGACGCCGAGCCTTCACGCTGCTCGAGTTGCTGGTCGTGGTCGCCATCATCGCGGCCCTGCTGGGGGTCCTCCTCGTCGCTTATGGCGGCGTGCGCGCACGGGCCCGAGAGGCCAAGACCACGCAACTCGTCCAGTCGGCGAAGGTGGCGGTGCTGGCGTATCGCGAGCAGTTCGGCCAGCTACCGCCCGAAGTCGGTCCGGGAGGACTCTGGCGCAGCGCCGAGCAATACTGGGATTACGACTACGAACAGTCTGCGCCGCAGG
>CAZZPX010000567.1:0-2668 GCA_964655955.1 uncultured Phycisphaerales bacterium
GTAGGCGTAGACCATGTCGCCGACGTTGAGTTGCAGGTCCGGCAGGGAGTAGGGGCTGGTGACCCGCCAGACCGTGCTGGTGAACTCGGTGGTGTAGGGAATGATGATCCCGCCCCCCAGATCGATCTCACCGGCGTAGGTGCCAGGCCAGACGTAGGATGTGTCCGTATTCACGTCCAGCGAATCGACCAGGACGGCGAAGCTGGAGAGGTCGTCGCCCAGCTCCTGGCCGGTGAAGGGGATTTCGTCTGCGGACAAACCGGCGCCGGCCACCAGGATGGTTCCGATGGCCAGAAGTCGCCCTGAAGCGCTATTCGACATGCTCTTTCCTCCGATCAGAAGCAGTCGTTGCCCGAAAGCTGACTCAGCGGCCTCTCGACCACCGAGTCGCACTGGTGACTCTTCTCGTTGCCCTCAGGCGCGGCGGCGCCTAGTGAGCACGCCGGCGGACAAGCCGAGCATGGCCAGGCTGCCGGGTGCGGGGATGTTCAGGTTGGGCTGGCTGGGATCGTCGATGACGCCGATCGTCAGGGACATGACCGAGCCGGCGTTGCGGATCTCCGCGTCGATGTAGCCGATGTCGATGGCCCCGGTGGTGCGGGTGTACCAGCCGAAACTCTGGGTGACGAAGGGATCGCCCAGCCCGCTGGTGCCCCAGTCGAAGAGAAGGCTGTCGTTGGCGTTGCCGGGGTTGTAGGTCAGCAGCGGATCGCCCGTAAGGAAGACGTCGCTGAGGCTGTCGATGCGGCCCATCGTGCCGCCGTCGAGTTCAGCGAAGTTCAGATCGAGGTTGCCGCTGTTAACGGCGAACTCGATGGCCTCGATCGGTGTCGGCTCGCCGGTGCCGCTGAACTCGTAGACGACCACGACGTCGGTCAATCCCGGGGTGAAGATGTCGCTGTTGCCGTAGACGGTCGCGGTGATCGAGCCGCTGTACGCGGTCCAGTCGAAGGCGATCGTCTCCCCGTTCACCACGCCCAGGGCCGACAGATCGAGCACCTGCAGGCCGGACGTGAGCGTGGCAAGGTCGGGGACATCGCTGCGCGTGTATCCCAGAGCCGACGAACCCGCAGCCAGCAAGGCGGCGGCGACTGTAACGGTGGCGCGTGTACGCATGATTTCTTCCCTCTCTGGTTGTGACTGCAAGCAGTCGGACCGTCCTGGTGCCGCGCCTCGACAGGGCGACCCCTTCGGAATCCACGTCCAAATATGCCCGAAAATCAATCCTTGTCAATTGGCTTTCGACACAAGCTGCCGAGAATCTCGGCTTCTTGGCTGCCGGACGGCGGGGATTATCGGCGTGCGCTGCCGCCTCGCCTCTGTCGGCCGGGCTGGCACAAGTGCCTATTTTTCAGTGGCTTAGATGCCAATGGAAAACGGGCCCGCCGTGCTGGGCGGGCCCGCTGGGAGCTTGCACGTTGCGACGAGCGAAAATCAGGAAAACTCGATCTTGTCGCTGCCCAGGGCGCCGTGCTCGTCCATGCCGCCGCGCGTGGGTGCGGAGGGACGATGACGACGCTGCTCGGACGGTTCGCCCGGCTCGGTCTCGCTGCTGCCCCACTGGGCGCGCTTGAGCGACAGGCCGATCTTCCGCTCGTCGGTGTCCACGCGGAGGATCTTGACTTCGAGTTCCTCACCAGCTTTGACGATGTCCTGCGGGTTCTCGACCTTGTGGTCGGCGAGTTCGGACACGTGCAGCAGGCCTTCGAGGTCTTCTTCGAGCTCGACGAAGACGCCGAAGTTGGTGATCTTGGTGACCTTGCCGTGCACCACCATGCCGGGTCGGTAGGCGCCGGGGATGGCGTTGAGCCAGGGGTCCTCTTCGAGCTGCTTCATGCCGAGCGCGATGCGCTGCTTTTCCTGGTCGACTTCCAGGACGACGCAGCGGATGGTGTCGCCCTTCTTGAGCAGTTCGTTGGGATGGGAGACCTTCTTGGTCCAGGAGAGGTCGCTGACGTGGAGCAGGCCGTCGATGCCCGGCTCGATCTCGACGAAAGCGCCGTAGTTCGCCAGATTGCGCACTTTGCCTTCGATGACGGTGCCGGCGGGGTACTTCTCGGCGACGAGTTCCCAGGGGTTCACCTCGACCTGCTTCATGCCGAGGCTGATCTCCTGCTTGTCCTTGTCGATGTCGAGTACGACGACTTCGAGTTCGTCGTCGACGGCGACGAGTTCGCTGGGGTGGTTGATGCGGCGGGTCCAGCTCATTTCGGAGATGTGCACCAGGCCCTCGATGCCCTCGTCGAGGCGGACGAAGGCGCCGTAGGAGACGATGTTGACCACCGTGCCCTTGACGCGGTGCCCGACGGGGAAGCGCTCCTCGATGTTCTCCCAGGGGCTCGACTCGAGCTGCTTGAGGCCGAGCGCGATCTTCTCCTTGTCGTAGTCGATGTGCAGGATCTTGACGTTGATCCGCTGATCGATCTTGAGAACCTCGGAGGGGTGGCTGATGCGGGCCCAGCTCATGTCGGTGATGTGCAGGAGTCCGTCGATCCCGCCCAGGTCGACGAAGGCGCCGAAGTCCGCCAGGTTCTTGACGGTGCCCTCGACGATATCGCCTTCCTTGATGGTGTTGAGCAGACGCTCCTTCTGCTCTTCGCGCTCATCCTCGATGAGCTTGCGGCGGGAGATGACGATGTTGCGGCGTTCCTGGTCGATCTTGAGAATC
>CAZZPX010000568.1:0-2655 GCA_964655955.1 uncultured Phycisphaerales bacterium
GGAGCGCAGCTGCGCGAGATCTTCCCGCGTCAGGGCCCGACGATTCCCCCCCTCGCCCACGATTCCCTGGAGGTCGGCGTAGGCCGCGTAGATGATGGGCACGGCGTGCCCCTCGCTCAACACCAGCCGATCATTCGTCGGGTATTCCGGATGCTCCGGGCTCCAGCGCATGGTGTGGTACATGAGCACGGTGGTGATGTGGCTGATGCTGAGCGCGCTGGTGGGATGACCGCTCCCCGCGGCGGTGGTCATATCGAGGACGGACTCGCAGAGCTGGATGGTCTTGGCGTGGACGGCTGCGGCAAAGGACATGGAAAAACCCCTTCTGCGGGATTGCGGTCGGTGCTGGGCCAATTCGGCCGGTCGCCGCTCTACACGGAGCGGCGGTGGTGTCTGGTTTCCGGACCGGGCAAGTATCCGCAATGCACCGGGCGCTGACAACCGCTCTGAGCGCTTCCTTTGCAGGTCTTTGCCGGTCCGCGCGCCGCCCAGGCGCGCAATTCGCCGGAGCGTGCCGCTTCATCCGGCCCATCCGAGGCAGCGGTCGCGAAATGCCCCGCTGACATCCTTTGGACCCGGGCCGAGCCGCGAACCAGTTGTTACCTTGGCGATCATGTTCCACGAACTCATTACCCAGCTGGAATTGGACAAGGATCCCCGCGTCGTCGAGGCCTCCGCCGAGGCGACCCCCAGGAACGGGTACCTTGTGACCGACAACCCCACGACTTGCAAGCCCCTCGCCGCCATCAAGCTCCACACGGAAGAGGACTACGAGCGGCTCATCCGGGAGGGCCTGGCAGCCTTCCGGAAGTGGCGCATGGTTCCCGCGCCGGTGCGCGGCGAGGTGGTCCGCCAGTGCGGCAACGCCCTGCGCGAGCACAAGACCGCCCTCGGCGAACTCGTCAGCCTGGAGATGGGCAAGATCCGCCAGGAGGGGCTCGGCGAGATCCAGGAGGCGATCGACATCGCCGACTTCGCCGTCGGCCTGTCCCGCCAGTTGTACGGCCTGACCATGCACTCAGAGCGGCCGCGGCACCGCATGTATGAGCAGTGGCACCCGCTGGGGCTGATCGGCATCATCACCGCCTTCAACTTCCCCGCCGCCGTCTGGGCCTGGAATTCGATGATCGCGGCTGTGTGCGGCGACGTCTGCGTCTGGAAGCCCAGCCGCTCCACTCCACTCGTGGCCCTCGCCATGAACAAGATCTGCTCCGACGTCGCTGAGCGGGCGGGGCATCCGGGCATCTTCCAGCTCGCGCTCGGCCGCGGCTCGGTCGTCGGGGAGCTGATGAACAACGATCGCCGGCTGCCGCTCATCAGTGCCACGGGCTCCTGCCGCATGGGTCGACAGATCGGCGAGAAGGTGTCGCAGCGGCTGGGCCGCTGCCTGCTGGAACTGGGCGGCAACAACGCCATCATCGTCAGCCAGCACGCCGACCTCGACATGGTCACCCGCGCCACGCTCTTCGGGGCCGTCGGCACGGCGGGGCAGCGCTGCACCAGCACCCGCCGGCTCATCTGCCACAGCAGCGTCGTCGACGCGGTCGTCGATTCGCTCGTCCAGGCGTACAAGCAGGTGAATATCGGCGACCCGCTGGACACCAAGACGCTCATGGGCCCGCTCGTCACCGATGAAGCTGTCGACGACATGATGAACGCCCTCGAAGCCGTCAAGAAGGAAGGCGGCGACATTGTCTACGGCGGCAGGAAGCACGACCGCGGCGGGCGCTTCGTCGAGCCCACCATCGTCCGCGTCGCCAAGGGCAAGATGCTCGACATTGCTCGCGAAGAGACCTTCGCTCCCATCCTCTACGTCTTCGAGTACGACGATCTCGACGAGGCGCTCGAGATGCACAACGGCGTGGACCAGGGCCTCAGCTCCTCCATCTTCACGCTCAACATGCGCGAAGCGGAGCGCTTCCTCTCCCACGAGGGCAGCGACTGCGGCATCGCCAACGTCAACATCGGCACGAGCGGCGCCGAGATCGGCGGGGCGTTCGGCGGCGAAAAGGACACGGGGGGCGGGCGCGAGTCGGGCTCGGATTCCTGGAAGATCTACATGCGTCGCCAGACCTGCACGATCAACTGGTCCGACCAGCTTCCCCTCGCCCAGGGCATCGAGTTCGGCGAGCCCACGAAGGAGCAGAAGAAGCCGGCTCCGTGAGGTGCTGCGCGGCGGTCTACGCATCAAGCCCCCGACCGTTCCAGGTCGGGGGTTTTTCATCCGCCGAGGGCAGCGAGGGTCGCACCGTCGGGGCAACGCGTGTGTCGAAGAGAAAGGCCCGCCAATGCAGGAAGCTGGAGATGTCTCCGCTCGAATCCGTCCGCGGACGCAGGACGAGCGTGGCCGCTTGGTGACAGTGCTCGATCCGCTGCGGCTCTACGCCCTGCACCGCCATGACCTCATCGAGAAGGAGGCGCTGGCGCGCATTGCGGAGTCAATTCAGCCTGGCGCACCGCGAGCCTTGCGTCTCTTTCTGCCGCTGGCACTGGTGATCATGCTCTCGGCGCCGCTCGGTATCGCAGTCGATGTGGCGATCGAGGGGAGGGCGGCGTGGAACGACCTGGTGGGTACGCTCACCAACCCCGCGTTCGTTGCGGCCCTGGGCCCGTCGCTGGTGGCCGGCGTGGTGGTTCCGCTGATCATCGATCGCA
>CAZZPX010000569.1:0-2654 GCA_964655955.1 uncultured Phycisphaerales bacterium
GGAAGAGGCCGAGCAGCGCCCCGATGCCCACAGCCCAGATGATGCTCGGGTGCAGGTGCGTGAGCCCCTGCGTCAGAGCCTCGGCGACCGCCTTCCAGATCGTCGCGGCGGGCAGGGGGAACTGGCTGTTCTGCAGGTTACTGATGGTGGCAGCCGTCGTCTCCGCGGTGGAGGTGTCGATGGCCGGGTTGCCGCTGATGAAAAGGATGAAGAACAGCGGCACGCTGGCGAGCGAACCGGCGAGGATGCCGATCACGTGCCCGATCGCCTGCTGGCGGGGCTTGGCGCCGAGCATGTAGCCCGGCTTGATGTCCATGAGGAGGTTGGAGGCGTTGGAGACGGTCTCGGCGGTGAGGCTGGCGGTGGCGAGGTTGGTGGCGGTGTTGCCCGGGGCGATGACGCCATAGAAAAGCTGCGTCACCTTGCTCGTCGCGCCAACCGGCGTGGTGCCGGTCAAGGCGGTGGAACTGGCGGCGACGAGCGCCAGGATGAAGGCGAGCGGCAGGCCGGCGAGGCAGATCCAGGGATTCACGCCGAAGTACGCGTCCGCCATGAGGGCGGCGATGACGCTGAGGACCGGCACGCCGACGAGCGAGACCCACAGCGGCAGTTCGATGTGGCGCAAGACGTCGCCGCTCTTATTCTTCTTTCCCGTGAGGGCGGAGAAGGCAGCGACGAAAGCCTGGGGCTTGGCGAAGAGGGAGGTGAACGACGCCGCCACCATGCAGGCCACGCCGGGCCACAGCGCCCAGGTGGTGATGATTCGGAAGCCGTAGAGCGTGACCCCGTCTGGGCTGACGCCGGTCGAGGGGATGGCGCCGTTGTGGATCATGACGGGCGCGAGGATGGCGTAGTTGATGAGCCCGCCGAGCAGCAGCGACATCCCGGCTCGAATGCCCATGAGCCCGCCCGCGCCGAAGAGCGCCAGGTCCAGGCCGGGGTTGAGCGTCAGTTGCCGCAGATCGATGCCCGCGATGCCGGGCGCGGCGAAGCCGAGCTTCACGAAGAGCCAGGCGATGGCGTCGCCGAGTGTCTCGGGGATGACCCTGGCGTGCTCCCACAGGCCGAGCAGCCGCACCTGCAGCCACTCCTGGATGGCGTGGGACTGGAGGAACTTGAGGCCGCCGGCGATGAGGGCGGTGAAAAGCAGGACGCGCGCCTTGACGACGCCGGCCGCCGCGTCCGCTGTGTGCAGCGCATCGAGCACCACGCCGCACGCCTGCCCTTCGGGGAAGGGATGCTGTTCATCGTTGATGAAGCGGCGTTTGAGCGGAAACGCGAAGAGCACGCCGAGGCAGGAGACGACGATGTTCCAGGTGATCATCTGCCACCAGGGCAGCAGTTCGCCCTTGACCAGCATGTACGCCGCCAGCGAGGAGATGAGCGGGCTGGTCATGTAGCCTGCGGCGGTGGCGATGGACTGCACGCAGTTGTTCTCGAGGATGCCGAACTCGCGGGCGAGGCCGGTGCTCCTGAGCACCCGGAAGAAGGCGAAGGCCATGATGACGCTGGTGATGCCCACGCCCAGCGACCAGCCGGTCTTGGCCCCGATGTACAGGTTCGTGGCCGAGAGGAACCCGCCCAGGAAGAAGCCCATGAGGGCGGAGCGGAGGGTGAGTTGCGGCATGTTGCCGCGGTAGACGTTCTTCAGCCACCAGCGATCCTTCTCTTCAAGGCTCCAGGTGGCAATCTGCTCTTGGGTCAGATGGGGTATTGCCATAGTGGCGGAGAGTTTACAGACCTTCGGGTCCGCGAACGAGTGCCTGCGGGGGCCGATTCACCCTCTCGCGCGGCGTTTCACGGGTACCCTTGGCGCGATGGCTCGCCCACCGGAAGCACTCGATCACGCGACCCCGCAGCTTGTCAGCCCCGCCGCGGCTGGACGCCTCGCGGACGATCTGCCCTGCAAGCGCTGCGGGTACAACCTGCGCGGGTTGCCTGGGGCGAGTGCCTGCCCCGAGTGCGCGCTGTTGATCGAGCGGTCGCTGCGCGGGGATCTCTTGCGCGACAGCTCGCCGGAGTATCTGCGTCGCCTGGTGCGGGGCCTCCGCCTGGCGTACTGGGGCGGCTTTGCCACCGTAGCGCTGCCCTTCGTCATCGGAGCCGCCACCATCTTCGCGGCCCTGCTGCCGGCGCTGGGGGCGGTCATCGATGCGCTCTTCGTCGTCTTCTACTCCGGGCCGCTCGTGCTCGCCGTTGGATGGTGGCTGGCGGCGCTGCCCGACCCGGGGGTGAACGGCAGCGACCGCGATCGCATGCGCCTGGCCGTGCGCTGGAGCGCGGGCGCCTTCGGCGCGCTCGTGGTCGCGGCCACCGCGCTCGAATCGCCGACGCTGCTGGGCGCGAGCAACTCCTCCGTCATCACGGCGAGCGGTGCAGTCGGCTACGGCGTGTTCACGGCGCTGGGGCTGCACTGGCTGGCGAGCGTCGTGTACCTGCAGCGCCTCGGCGATCGCGTCCCCGACCGCGACGTCCGCGCGGAGGGCCGGCGCGTCCTGCGCGCGGTCGGCGTCACCCTCGCCGCCTTTCTGGTGGCGGCGCTGGCGCCGCGGGCCGCCGCGCTGCTCGGCGGCACGACGGTCGGCTCGGTGATGACGCTGGCGGGATTGACGGCGTTTTTCGCGCCGCTGTACGCGCTGCTCAAGTACATCGGC
>CAZZPX010000570.1:0-2648 GCA_964655955.1 uncultured Phycisphaerales bacterium
TGGCGGCGGGCGACCGCGGCTGCCTGGCGGAACACTTCGTGCAGCGGACCGAGGACGTGCGCACGCGACTGCGGGAGAGCTTCGCGCAGCCGACTGGCACGCAACCCGAGCCGTCACCCGCGCCAGTCGGCGGGTGAATCAGGCGTCGGCGAGCCTGCGTAGGACGGCGGCGAGGTAGCCGTACATCCGCTCGACGGAATCAACGAAGACGCGTTCGTCGGGGCTGTGGGCGCCGCGGATATTGGGGCCGAAGGAGATCATCTGCACACCCCCGCCGACGCGCTCGCCGATGATGCCGCACTCGAGGCCGGCATGGATGGCAAGAACCTTGGGGTCGCTGCCGAAGACATCGGCGTAGACGTCCCTGCAAATGGCGAGCAGCTTCGAGTTCGCATCGGGCTGCCAGCCGGGGTACTGGTTGCCGACGTCGCTTGCCGCGCCGCCGAGTTCACCTGCAGCGCAGACCTGCTGCGTCGCCCAGTTGATGTCATCCACGGAGGAACTGCGGGTCAGGCATCCCGCGACGATGCGCAGTGAGCCGTTCTCGACCTCGCTCACGAGCGTCGAGATGTTGTTTGATGTCTGCACCAGGCCGGGAATGTCGGGAACGATCGCAAGAACGCCGCTCGGTGCTGCGACAAGCGCTTCGACAAACGCGCCCGTGGCCTTGGCGGTTGCGGCGGCGGCGTTCGAGGCGCTCCCCGCCCCCACTGCGATCTCGCAGTTCGCTTCGCCGTTCGCTCGCTGCGCCCGCTGCTGCACCTCGCGCGCCGCTTCTTCGAGCGCCGTCCTGGCAGCGTCCGTGGCGAGCACTTCGGCGTTCGCCTCGCGCGGGATGGCGTTGCGCTTGCTCCCGCCGACGATCGAAACGAGGCGCACGCCGTCCCTGGGGGCGGCGGCGAGCACCTGCGCGAGCAGCTTGATGGCGTTGCCGCGGTTCAGATGGATGTCGCAGCCGGAGTGCCCGCCTCGCAGGCCGGCGACTGACACGCGCAGCGGCGTGAAGCGCGCTTCGCCGGGCGACGTCGCGAGGTTCCAGGCGAGCGTCACATCCGCCCCGCCGGCACAGCCGATGTACAGCGCATCATCTTCCTCTGAGTCGAGGTTGATCAGCATCTTGCCGCTGATGAAGCCGGGTTTGAGGGCGTTGGCGCCGGTCATGCCCATCTCTTCATCGCTGGTGAGCAGGATCTCGAGCGGGCCGTGCGTGACGTCGGGATCGGTGGCGGCGGCGAGGGCGAGGGCGACGCCAATGCCGTTGTCCGCGCCGAGCGTCGTGCCTTGCGCCCGCACGATGCGCCCGCCGGTCTCCGCGTCCGTGTCAATGACAAGCTGAATCGGGTCGTTGAGAAAGTCGTGCTCCACGCCGGAGTTCTTCTCCGCGACCATGTCGAGATGGCCCTGGAGCACGACCGTCGGCGCGTCCTCATACCCCGGCGTCGCGGGCGCTTCCATGACGATGTTCCCCGCGTCATCCTGGCGATGCGCGAAGTCGAGGTCCTCGGCGAGACTGAGCGCATGCGCCTGGATCCGTTCCTCGTGCTTGCTGGGCCGGGGCGTGGCGGACAGGCCTGCAAAGAACTCCCACACGCGCTGCGGCTGCAGTGAAGTGATGGACTCGGTAGCGGCTGTGCTGGTCATGCGATGCCTTTCGATCTTCAAGAACCCGGGGAAGGGAGTGTCTAATGACTGAGTGACTAATGACGAATGGCTAACAAGGAAAGCGGAGCACACAATCAGGCACAGTTCGTTCGTCATTCGTCATTCCACACCTGCTGCCTCTGCAGCTACACCGGGGCCGGGATGGGTTTGCCCGTTTCGAGGTACGATTTGAGACTGTCCATCGCCCAGGTCCAGCCGCCTTTCATGTGCTCGCGATCCTGCTGCGAGGCGAGCTTGCCGTGCGTCACGCAGACGGCGCATTTCTCCGCCCCCTTGGCCGCGATGTCGAACTGCACGACCGTGCCGGGGCAGTGCCTGGCGTTCTCCCAGGTGAAGCGCAGGCGCCGCGGCGGGTCGATGACGAGAAACTCCCCTTCATCCTTGTCGGCGTTGCTGTAGCGCCCGCCGACCCTCAGATTGATCTTCGCCTGCTGCGTGAACCACTTGTTCCACTCCCGCGCCGTGGAAATCGCCTCGAACGCACGCTGCGGGTTCACCGCGATCGTCCGTTGCACGCTCAGTTCGAAGCGTTTGTCGGCCCGCTGCCCCACTTCGCGCAGGCCGCGATCCCGCTCGTAGCGCACGGTGATCGTCTGCGACCACCAGGAGTTAACGTCGTGCTCGTCGCGCAGGAAGCGCGCGATCTCCTTGTGCGGCTTCTGCTTCGCTCCCCATTTGTCGAGCAACGCGTGCCACTGCTTCCAGGACTTCCCCGTCGCCTCGCGCACGGAAGCGTCGGAGATCGCCTGTTCGCCGGTCGGCTTCGCGGGTTGCGCCATCTTCGACTACTCCTTGAGCCACTGATCCAGCCAGGCGATCACTTCGTCGTACCACTGGATGCTGTTGTAGGGTTTGAGCACCCAGTGGTTCTCATCGGGGAAGTAGAGCAGTCTGCTCGGCACGCCGCGACGCTGCAAGGCGGTGAACGTCGAGATGCCCTGCGTGTCGACCACGCGAAAGTCGTTCTGTCCGTGGATGACGAGCAT
>CAZZPX010000571.1:0-2636 GCA_964655955.1 uncultured Phycisphaerales bacterium
GTCTGGAAGGCGACGACGGTGTTCCAGCCCTTGTCCTTGAACGCTTCGCGCGTCTGCACGGGGGTGAGGCGGCGATCGAGAAACGCCTCGGGACCGTCCGGATCCACGCAGAGTTCCACGCACTCGACCGGTCCCGCGACGCAGGTGTCGCCCTCTTCCATCACCTTGGCAACGCCGGGATGGGCCTCATCCTCGGTGCGGAAGACATTGGGGATTTCCAGCTTCTTGTCGTGCGGGAAGACCTCGGTGACGGTGATGATGCCCTGGAGCACATCGTTGGGCGCGTACAGGGCGCAGCGCTCCTTGGGCTTGGGGGCGTCGGCCTTCTCGACGCTGAGCAGGATGGGGATGGCCCAGACGTTGCCATCCGCAAGCGTCATGTTCTTGCAGACGGATTCGAAGTCGGCCTTGCCCATGAAGCCGGTCAGCGGGCTGTAGCCGCCGTTGGCGATGAGTTCGAGGTCGCAGGACTGCTTGGGCGTGAGGTCGATTCGCTTGAGTCCGGCGGCCTCTTTCTTGAGCGCGTTTACCTTCTCGCCGGTGACGAGGCGCTGCGTGAGGGTTCCGCCATGCGGCTGGATCAGGCCGTGCATCTTTGTATCTCCCGAGGTTGCAGGGGGTTGTGTCGGACGCGCCAGGCGCGGCCGTCCAGCGAGTATAGCGACCCCCGATGCGGCTACAAGGACGCGACGGCGGGTGGGAGCGCAGCAGGCGCGCGGCGCCGGGGCTGGGGGGCGTCGGCCGACGCGCCGAAGCACCCTGGGGCGTCCCCTGGCCGGATGCGCTCCCGCGTGGAATGCCGCGCCGCCTGGCGTGTCCTGTCTGAGCGGCGACGTACAGCCGCCTCGGACCCGCACGGGATCCGCCTGGGAAACGGAGTGGTTATCGCCATGAACGCCTCGACCATCAGGATCTTCACCCTCGCCGCAGTGCTGGCGCTGTCGCTGGTGGGGTGCGCGGCGTCCGCCGGGGCCGCCGACCCGTCGAGCCCCGCTGCCGCCCTTCCCACCTGGGTTCTTGAGCCGCAGGAAGCCTACCCGTCGGTCCGTTACATCACCGCGGTGGGCAGCGGCAGAAGCCTTGACGAAGCCGAGCGCGACGCCCATGACAAGCTCGGCCGGCGCTTTCGCGTCCTCCTCGACGCCAGCGAGACACAGCGCGAAGCGTACCAGTCGACGACCGGCTCGACGCTCGCTGAGCGCGACGGGGCCGACTGGGAGCGCTCGACCTCCCTGCTTTCGACGGTGCGGCTGAGCACCAACGAGCAACTGCTCAACGCCCAGATTGTAGAGCGCTACCACGGCTCCGACGGCCGGTACTACGCCCTCGGAGCCCTGGAGCGTCTCCCCACGGCGAGGCTCTACGCCGAGCAGATGCGGATCAACGCCGACCTGGCGCTGACGCACTACCAGGCCGCCCAGGCCGCCCCCGCCGAGGAAAAGCTCAAGCGCCTGGCGCACCTGCGCACGGCGGAGAGCGCCGCTCGCTCGTACTACGCGCTGGCGCACATTCACGATGTGCTGTCCGGCATGGGCGGGCGCGATCTTCTGCCCGGAGCGCAGGATCCGGATCTCGCCGCCATTCAGGCCGCCCATGACGAAGCGCAGCATAGCTTCGCCGTGGGCCTGACCTGGACCGCGAGCGTGCCGGCGGCGCTGCGCGCGCAACTGCAGCGGGCGGTGAACGGCGCCGGCCTGTCGGTGGCGCAGCGCGGGGGCGATGTGACGCTCGAACTCGACTACGATGTGTCGCTGCTGACCATCGCCCGCTACAACCTGGTCCGGGCGGACTGGCGACTGACCATCTCCGTTCGGGACGGCCGGGGCGAGCAAATCGCCACGATCATCTACGACGAGCGGGACGGCGGACGGGACGAGGCGGCGGCGCGGCTGCAGGCGCAGCAGCGAGCAGCACAGGTCCTGAGCGAGCGCCTCCCGGGCGATGTCTTCCAGGCGCTCTACAATGAGCAGGCCGAGCACGCCGACTAGAAGGAGCAGCAGCATGAGACCGTCCACACTCGCACTCGCCGTCGCACTCGCCGCCTCCGCGGCGCTCGTCGGCTGCGGGCCCAATCAGAAGATCACTCGTCCGGATCCCGAGGAGCGAATCGACGTCGCCCCCCAGTGGAACGACGTGGACTCCCGGGACACCGCGGAGACCATGGTGCGCGACTCGCTCCAGTACCCCTGGTACCAGGAGTTTCGCAGTGACGCCCAGCGCAAGCCGGTGCTCGTCGTCGGCCCCGTGCGCAACCTCAGCCGCGACTACATCGACACCGAGTTGTTCACGAAGGACATCGAGCGCTCCTTCATTCGCCAGGGTGATGTGACAATCGTGGCGATGTCGGGCCCCGAGCGCCAGGCGCTCTTCGACGAGATCCTCGAACAGCAGGGATTCGCCACGCCCGCCACCGCCAAGTCGATCGGCAACGCCACCGGGGCCGACTTTATGCTGCTCGGCCGGGTCGGCTACATCCACCAGACCTCGCTGGACGGCAAGCGCTCGATCCGCTTCTACAAGGTCGACCTGGAAGTGATGAACCTGGAGACGACCGAGAAGGTCTGGGCCGCCTCGCATGAGATCAAGAAGGACGTGGTGCGTCGCGGCTACGCGCCGCAGACACTGACGCCCGGCAA
>CAZZPX010000572.1:0-2635 GCA_964655955.1 uncultured Phycisphaerales bacterium
AGCTTCCCGGTGTCGGCGATGCCGTCGCCTATATCGCCGATCTCCGCCAGGCCGAACGCGTGCATCGCTCGCGGCGCGTGGTAGCCGGGGATCCCCTGCCCCCACATGGGCAGCGCGCGCGCGATCCGGTCGCGCAGCATGCGCGAATTCCCGCAGAAGAAATCGACCTGGTGTCCGGCCTGCAGCGCGAGCGAGTCGAGCGGGTACCGCATGCTCGAGTCCTCGAGGAGCTGTCCCGCACGACGCCAGTGGCCGTCGCACAGCGCGCGGATCGCCGCAACGTGCGCCCGTTCGCGCTCGTTCGCCGGCAACGCGTCGGCCGAGTCTGCGCAGGCGCGCGCCACCGGCAGCCCCGATGGCTCGGTGCCCAGCAGATGCAGCCAGCCGCGCAGCACGTGCGCCATCGTCATCCCCGGGCCTTCCGCGATCGCGCGATCGACACTCGCCACGGGATCGCCGATCAGGCAGCGAAGTTCGTCGACGGCCTGCTCGTAGAACGCAAGGCTCGTGGCGTTCGCGCCGGACACCGGGTTTCCGGCGTGGTCTTCGTGGCTCATGTCGATCGCTCCGCGAGTTGTATCGTGCCCGCAGTGTGTCGCCGGAACGCCGAATCGACTAAAGTGATTCGTGCAACAAACCGGACATCCGTGCCATGGCCGATTCGACGCAACCGAAGCGGGCACCGGTGCACGTGGCGCTGCTGGCGGTGCCCGACGTCACGGCGGCGACGCTGTACGGCTTCCACGATGCGCTGGCCGGAACCTGCCGGGACTGGCAGCTCGTGCACGGCCGCAGCGGCGAGTCGCCGTTTCGGCCGCAGGTCGTCTCGCACGACGGCCTGCCCTTCACGGCGGCCAACGGCGTACGGATCACGCCCGACGCTGGATTCGACTCGATCGGCCGGCCCGACATCGTCTGCATCACCGATCTCGCCGTTGCGCCGGATGCGCCGATCGGCGATCGCTACGCCCGGGAAGCCGAATGGATCCGGCGGTGCCACGATGCCGGGTCCTGGGTCGCGTCGGCGTGTTCGGGGGCGCTGCTGCTCGACTGCACCGGACTCCTCGAGGGAAGCGACGCGACCTCGCACTGGGCCTACTGCGATGCACTGCGCCGCGAATACCCGGCCACCCGCTGGCATCCGGAACGCGGGCTCGTCGCTGCGGGCGCGAACCGGCGCATCCTGATGGCGGGCAGCGGCATCTCGTGGCACCAGCTCGTGCTGGCCCTGATCGCGCGCCACGCGGGCACCGAGGCGGCAATGCAGGTCGCGCGGATCAACCTGATGGACTGGAACGCGACGAGTCCGATCGCCTACGCATCGTTGACGCACGGCGGGCATAGCAGCGATCCGGTCGTGCAGCGCTGCCAGCAGTGGGCAGCGCTGCACTACGACGCCGAGGCGCCGGTCGCGCGCATGGTCGCGTTGTCGGGACTTCCCGAACGTACGTTCAAGCGGCGTTTCACGCTGGCCACCGGAATGTCCCCGATCGAGTACGTGCACACGCTGCGCCTCGAGGAAGCCAAGCAGATGCTCGAGTCCTGCGACGCGCCCGTCGAGGCGATCGCTGTCGACGTCGGCTACCAGGACGCGAGCTTCTTCAGCCGGCTGTTCCGCCGCCGCGTCGCGCTGACCCCGGCGCAATACCGGCGTCGTTTCGGCGGGCTCAAGCGGCGGCTGGACGGCGCGGTACGCTGAACAGGCAAGTACACGAGCCGCACCGCGGAGTCGCACGACCGCGCCGCGGCAAGGCGCTCAACGCGCGGGCGGCAGCGGCAGCTCGCCCGCGAGATATCGCTGCCGATACGTCTCGAACGGCATGGTGTCCTCGGCTTCGATTCGCAGTTGTTCCCGCAGCGACTCCTCGGCCAGCTGCCGCTGTCTCGCGTCGGCCTGCGGAGTCAGCGGGAGCGCCCGCAGTTCGTCGCGGTTCGCGAGCGACCGCGTCAGCGCGAAGCGCGAGAACGAATCGCCGAAGTACCGATGCATTTCGTCGAGCGTTCGAGCCGAAGGCGTGCGCGACGCATCGTCGAGCGCCTCGCGCGCGACGCGCAGCGCGTTTCGATGCGGATGCGCATCGGCCGACGCCGCGTCCACCGGCTGCGCCGCGTCGAGCGCCGCGGCGATCGGCTCGCACTGTCGCAACAGCTCGCTTCCCCAACGCGCCAGTTCGATTGCGCCGTCGGCGCGCTGGAGGCGAAATCCCGCTTCCCGGCCGCGTTGCGCCACGTCGTGCTGGTTGCGCGAGAGCATCGCGATTTCCTCCGGAGTGTCGGCGGGACTCGGTGCGAGCAGGCAATGCAGCAGGAAGACGTCCAGGAAACGCAAGGTCTCGCGGCAGATCCCGATCGAACAGAACGGATCGAGATCGAGGCAGCGCACTTCGACGTACTTGACGCCGCGCTCGGCCTGCGCTCGCAACGGGCGCTCGCTACTTCGGATACTCCTCTTCTGTTGTATCGTTCCGTAGTACTCGTTCTCGATCTGCAGCAGCGTGGTCGCCAACTGGCGGTACAGGCCGTTGCCGTCGTGGATTCCGATCCGCTCGTAGGCCGGATACGGTTCCGAAAGAGCGCGCGACAGCGAAGCCGAATAGCTCTCCAGGCCGTTGAAGCTCACCGCGAGCGACGACTG
>CAZZPX010000573.1:0-2633 GCA_964655955.1 uncultured Phycisphaerales bacterium
GTCTGGCGATCGTGCTCGCGGCGCTGCCAGGGGTGCTCGGCGACATCTCCAATCCCGATGCGGCCGCAGAGAGCCTGGTCGGGAAGTGGGAGGGGACGCCCGACGAGATCGATGGCGCCATCCGCAACGCAATTCGTCAGTACGCCTTGCCGGCGATCCGGTCCGCACTGGAGTCCGTGATCGAAGAGGTCCGGACGCCGGCGCAGGTCGAGGAGCTGGTGGCGGATTTCCTCGCGTACGAGAACGAGATCGCGCAGGCGAAGACGATCTTCCGTGCGCTGCGCGAGCAGGTCCTGGCGATGTCGAACGAAAGTGGCACCGGTTCGCTCGACAAGCAGTGGGACCGCATGCGGGAAGAGACCACCCACCAGCTCGAGATCCTCGGTGCGATCGACGAACTGGAGGTCCTCATCAAGGGGGCGAGCGTGATGCTCGGCGTGTATCCCGGTGCCGGCCCGGTCGACACGACGCAGACGGTCATCTGGGGTTACGACGGTGAATGCGTGATCGCAGCGGGTCGTGCCTCGGCAGAATGCAGCGTCTACCGCCGGGACTCGGGCCTGCTGGTGAACCTGACCCAGGCCGGTCCGGCGCGTGTCGAATGGGATCTGCAGCGTGAGGAATTCATTGGCGGCGGCTTGACCACGTTCACCGGTTACACCGGAACCATCGATCTGACGTCCGCGACTGCCAAGCTCTCGGGGCGCTATGCTCCGATGTCGGGCAACGCGAAGGCAACGCTGGTCCAGGCCGACGTGACCGTCTCCGGCGATCAGGAAACCGTCAAGGACTACAAACTGCAGGGAACCGGCGTGCTCGACTCGGTCGATGCGCAGGGTGCCAGCCTGTTCAAGACGGAGATCTCCAATCTCGCCTTCGACATGGGCGGGAACGCGGGCCAGATCGTCAGCCCGGTGCTGGATCTCACGCTGGTGGCGAGCAGCCCGAACTTCCGCTTCACCGGCAGGATCGGGACGACAGGTGTGCTCGAGAGCCAGACGCCCGGCCAGGACTGGATCGACTACCAGCCTGCCATGGCCACACTCTCGGGCAAGTTCGAGAACACGCAGGAGCAGTTCACGCTCTTCGACGGGCTCTTCACGCTGGGCCAGGACTGGTCCAACGGTTACAAGCCCTACGAGGACGAGTCGGCGAGCAACTTCGCCAAGCTCCAGGGCAGCTTCTCCGGAACCCTGTTCGAGGCCAAGGACAAGGCCGGCCTCACGCTGAATCTCCAGGCCAGACGTGAAGGCTGGCTGGGGGAGTCGCTGAGTTTCGACTTCGCCACCGGCAACGGCGTCGCCCTGCAGGGGACCGCCGCCCGGACGGCTGGCGCTCCGGCCGATCCGGAGTGGGTCTGGAGCCTCGCCAACAGCAACGGCGTGAAGCTGAGCTACTCCGAGTACAGCAAGACGGGTGCGGTGCTCGCCGCGGATGGTCGCCAGCTTGGGGCGATCGGTCGCGACATGGTGAGCTTCGTCGACGGGACCAGCGAGTCGCTGTTCTAATCGGGGCCTGCGTTTGTGCAGACCAAAGCGGGCGCTCGTCGCCCGCTTTTTTTCGAATTTCCTGGAATGCTTCGATGAAATTTCTCGCCCTCTCGCTGGGCATTGCAGTGGCTGCCAACGCAACTGCAGCCGACTTGCTGGCGGTATCGACCGCACCCGTCGGGGACTTGCCACGCGGCGTGTCCTTCTCCGCGACGGCCTTCGCTGCCGACGACTTCATCGCAGCCAAGGACATCGATGACCATTGGTCGCAGCCGGCGAGCCCGCGCCCCGGGCGCAACCTGGCGGTCGCCTTCGGGCGCGCAGGCATGGACTACACCGGGCACGGCTGGAGCGTGGGCGTGTTCGCCCGGGGCGACGCCTTCGGCAAGACCAATCGCGACTCGATCGAGGTTTTCCAGGCCGCCGCCGACCCCCTGCAACTGCTCGATTCCGATCGTCGCTACGGCCTCGATTACGAGTTCACCGGTTTCAGCGCATACGGGCTGCGCCTTGCGCTTGCACTCCCGCTCGCTTCCGAGACCGTGTCCGGATCGGTTGCACTGAATCTGCTCAAGGCCGACCGGCTCCGCGTCGAACGGGTCGTGGGCGAGGTGGTCGTGGAGGATGGCAAGGCGAACATCCACGGCGTGCGTACGCTGTTGTACGACGGGCTGGATTACACCTCCCCGCTCGCACCGAACCCCGGTCGCAGCGACTTTCGGCCCGCGACGCGCGAAGATGGCGATGTCGGTTACGGCTACGCGCTGGACTTTGCGCTGCGCTGGCAGGCGAGCCCTGAGTTGCGTATCGACCTCGCGGTCAATGACTTGCTCGGCAAGCTCAGCTGGAAGAACGTCCCGCTGCTCACCCAGCGCGTGGATGTCGATGGGATCAGCGCGACGCAATGGCCGACGCGGCCGGGCGGGGAGGCGAGCTTCCGCAACGCGAGCCGTTATCAGGACGTCGACCTCGACCTCGACCCGCGCATGCGTCTCGCGGCCACCTGGAGCCGCGATGCCCTGGTGCTCGGCACGAGCGTGTCGGCGCGCAGCGGCGTGGTGCTCCCCGAGTTTTCCGCCGGCTGGCGATTCGCCGAAGAGGGTATCATCGCGCTCTCGTACGAGACCCGTTTCGACAGCATCG
>CAZZPX010000574.1:0-2632 GCA_964655955.1 uncultured Phycisphaerales bacterium
TCGGGGCCGGCAGCGCCACCGGGCGACGCCCAAAGGTAGCTTCATCCCGGCCGAAGGCAAGACAAGACATCAGAAAATCAAGACACAATGCTTCCAAACCGCGTTTTGTTCGGGCTTTGAGAGGGACGAAGCGGTCCTCCTCGGGGCTCAACCGGGGATCGGGAGGCAGGGCTCCTCAAGCCGCCGGCCTCCGTCCGGGGAGGTCGGCGGCGTCTCTCAGTTCCTTCGCAGGCACATCCGGGCGCTCAGCGGCGTCGCCGGCCTGCCAGCAGCCCACCCGCGCCCAGCAGCAGCAGGCTGGACGGCTGCGGAATGAACGTCAGCGCGAACGCCATGTCCGCCGACTTCCACCAGCCGGGCGGGAACGGGCCGTCGTAGAGGTCCGGCCCGGCGCCGGGATCGCTGCTGGGCCAGCCCCAGTTTGCCCAGGGCGCGTAGCCGAAGTACGCCGACTCGAAGGCGGCGTCATCGCCCCAGGTGTCCATGGTCCGGTCCTTGAAGTTCCAGTAGAACGTGTCCGAGAAGCCGTCGTCAACCATGATCCCCTGGATGCTGATCCAGTAGATCATCGGGTTGGCCGGCGAGCCTTCCTGCCAGAACCACAGGCTCTGCGGGATGTTGACGTCGAACGTGCCGTCGCCAAAGTCGATCCAGTCAGTGTACGCGTCGTACTGCCAGAGGATATCGCCGGGGTGGCTCTCATCATCGGGCGTGGCGGGCACATCACTCCACACGGTCAGCCGGAAGCCGGTGATGTACTGGTTGCCGTAGGCGGACCACCCTGCGAAGTGCACGTCGGTGAGGTAGCTCGGCCAGGTGCACAGCCAGTCGTCCGCCGTGGTCGAGTAGAGCGGCGTGTCGTTGTCGATTGTGCTGTGTCCGCCCCACGTGTCCGGGTAGAGCTGGTCCCACTTCACGTCGTGCGGCCAGTCTCGTGTGGGCTCATAGGCGGCCCCCTTGGCGGCGAGCGGCTCCACCGCTGTTGCAGGGGCGCACAGACCTGCAAGGACAATGAGCAAGGCGCATGAACCTTTCATAGTGGTGTTTCTCCCATTCTTGAACGCGTCGATGGCGCATCGCTTCCCCGGGCGACGATGCCCGGCGTGATGCGCTTGCTTCCTTCCTGACCGTGAGCGTCTCGGCGCACTGCCACGCACCCTCACGCTGCGTGCGGCTGCTTCAGCCGGTCATGCGGCAACCACGCGTCCGCGCCGGGGCGAGGCGCGCGACGGGGCATGACTCACCAAAGGTGCGCCGAATCCACAAGGAAACAAGAGTCAATAGTAGAAAATCTGTCAGTCTGTTTCCCAGGCAGACCCCGTTTGAGGCATTTGCCGCCCCGCTATGGGCTCACCTGTCCGGGTGGGCGCCCCACGTCCGACTCTTCAACGCGGCCGATTCGCCCAGCCGTACTCCTGCGCGCTGGTGTTGTAGACGGGGAAGAGACGCGACCCGACGTGCAGGCGCAGATCTCGCACCTCCAGGTCCTCCTGCTCCTTCAGTGCCCAGACGGGGCCAGTCGGCGGGTCGAAGTGCCCCGCCGACCCATCCAGGAAGGCGATCGAACCCTCGCCCCCGTGGCGGTCGCTGAACTGGTCGTACCAGGCGAACGTACCGTCATCCACCTGGCTGTTGTACCAGCGGCCATGTTCCTCGACGAGGAGCGGCAGCGCCTGAAAGTACTCGCGCTCCGAGGCCATGTTCTGCTCGGGGAACAGCGGGTAGCTCATGCGCCACTGCAGGTCAGTGCGCGCTCCCGCCATGCGGGCGAGCATGGTGTAATCGAAGAAGGTGTTGGCCTCGCGCTGCCCGGTGGGACACTCGAGGATCTTGTCGTAGTGCGAGAGGTAGGGAAAGAGAACGGATGTGGCGAAGGGATGATGCCAGGCGTCGGGATCCTGCAGGTACGCCGCGTTGTTGCGTCCCGCCCAGTCGAGGTTGATCACTCCCTGCCAGGTGATGCCGGGGATTACTTCGAAATCGACGCTGTAGGTGAACATCGCCGCGGCGATCTGTTTCTGATTGGAGAGGCAGACTGACTTGCGGCCGCTCTCCCGCGCCAGCTTGAGCGACGGCAGCAGGAAACCGATGAGGATGGCGATGATCGCGATCACCACCAGCAGTTCGATCAGCGTGAATGCTCCTCTTCTCCTGCCCATGGCACCCTTCCAGGGGAGTCTCGGCCCGCACCACTGTACCGGCTGCGGGGAGCGCTTCCGTGCCGAAATCGGCAATTTGCGGCAAGATCATCCCCGCCGACCGGCGCCGGCGACGCCCTTCGAGGTTGATCTGCGCCTGACGATCGGCGTGAATCAGCCGTCGTACGCCTGCAGGAGCAGGCCGAGGTCGCCTTGGTCGATGCACTCGTCGCCGGTGAGGTCGGCCTGGTCGTTGTAGAAGTCATCGCCGGCGCACGTGCCGTACGCCGCGAGGAGCAGGCCGAGGTCGATCTGGTTGACCGCGCCGTCGCCGTCGATGTCGGCGGCGATGTCGTCGGGATCGCAGAGGTTACGCCGAGCGATGCCGCGGGCCCAGATGCCGTCGACGTGGTCGAAGTCGCCGCCGGTGAAGAGGGCGGGGCCGGAACCGTCATCGAAGGTCTCCATCGCGAATGGGCGCTGGTCGAAGAGGC
>CAZZPX010000575.1:0-2621 GCA_964655955.1 uncultured Phycisphaerales bacterium
CTGAACGGCTTCGACGAAGGCTTCGATCACCTGGTTGTACGGCTCGCCGCGCAAACGACGATGACGCCAACCCATGTAGAACGGGTCGGCAAGCAGGTCGGCGTTGTTGGTGCCCACATCCAGGCTGATGGGCAACGTCAGGGCCGGATCGATGCCCGCAGCGGCCGTGTAGAGCGCGAGCTTGCCTACGGGAATCCCCATGCCGCCGGCGCCCTGGTCGCCCAGGCCGAGGATGCGCTCGTTGTCCGTCACCACGATCAGGCGCACGTCCTGGTTGGGCACGTTGCGCAGGATGTCGGGCATGCGCTCGATGTCATCCGGCGTGATCCAGATGCCGCGAGAGTTGCGGAAGATGTGACTGTACTTCTGGCACGCCTGGCCCACCACGGGCGTATAGACGATCGGCATCAGCTCGGGCAGGTTCTCGATGAGCAGGCGGTAGTACAGCGTCTCGTTGCGGTCTTGCAGAGCGACGAGGCCGATGAACTTCTCGAGATCGTCTTTCTTGGCGCGCAGGTGTTCGAGTTCGAGCGCGACCTGCTCCTCGATCGACATGATGCGAGGCGGCAGCAAGCCGCGCAGGCGGAGACGATCTCGCTCCTCTTCGTTGAAGGCGAGGCCCTTGTTATAGCGCGGATCCTTCAGCAGGCGCGAGCCCGTAAAGGGAACTTCGGTCGGGCCATTCCCATTGGCCGATCGTGTGCGATATTTCATGACTACCGTTTCCTGACAAATCCTGTCGAAGGCCGAGCACCGCCTTGTGCGCCGTCGTGCGACATCGCACGGCTCCTGGGCGCTGGTGAGCGGACGCTCGCCGAACTTACTGCAGGGCTGCGGCCGGCCGGGCCTCGGGCGCGCCCAGCGCCCGCACCCAGTCGAGCCAGGGATGAACTCCCTCGCCGGAGACGGCTGACAGCTTGAGGATGCTCACGTCGTCGCGAATCGAGCGGATGTCCCGTTCGAACACTTCCATGTCGAAGGGCACGTAGGGAAGCAGATCCATCTTGTTCAGCAGCAACAGGCCGGCTTCGAGAACGATGTAGGGGTGCTTGGCCGGCTTGTCGTCGCCCTCGGGCACGCTGAACAGCCCCACCTTCACATCCTGTCCCAGGTCAAAGCCGACCGGGCAGATCAGATTGCCCACGTTCTCAATGATGAGCAGATCGAGTTCGGCGAGCGGCATGGAGAGCATTCCCTGCCGCACCTGGTTGGCGTCGAGATGACATCCCTTGCCGGTGTTGATCTGGGTGACCTTGCGGCAGTGGTCCGCGAGGCGCTCGGCGTCGCGCGTCGTGGTGAGATCGCCCGTAATCACGCCAATGACCATCTCCTCGCGCAGGGCCGCGAGCGTCTTCTCGAGCAGAAGCGTCTTTCCCGAGCCGGGTGATCCCATGAGGTTGAGGCAGCGCACGTTGTGCCGCCGCAGGGTCTGGCGGTTCAAGGCCGCGACCTCGTCGTTGAGCTTCAGCACATTCTGAACAACATCAATCTCCATCAGGTCACTCCTGGTCAGCCTGGATTTCCTGATCCACGGACAGGCCGATGAGCACAATGCCGCTGCCTTGGAGGATCTCCGGTTGTGCCGCTGCGCATTGGGGACAAATCATACCGTAAATGTCCGCCGGCTCGTAGATGCAGCCGCAATTCCGGCAGCGAATTCGCAAAGAAACACGCCTAATCTCCAGCATCGAGCCGGCAAGCGGCGGGGCGTCGGCGGTGAGCGACTGCCAGGCGAGGCGCATCACCTCGCTGTCGAGATGCTCGAGCGCGCCGACTTCGATGCGCACCTCCGCGAGGCGCGAGTTCTCGGGCATCACCGCTTCCACCTGTTCGAGCAGGGCCGTCGCGATCGACATCTCATGCATGGCTGGGTCGCTCCCGTGAGGTCCGCGGCGCGTCCCCCGCTTCGCCGCCGAACTAACAGATCCGCGGCAACTCCTCGCCGTAGGGCTTCTGCAGGACGCGCCGGCCGCCCACGTCGGTGAGCAGTTCGCACAGGCCGTCGCGCTCGTCTTCGAATCGTCCGATCAGGGCCGCCTGCCGGCCGAGGGGATGCTCGCGCAGTGCCCGCAGGGCCGCCTTCGCCCGCGCCTTGCGAACGACGACGACCACCTTTCCCTCGTTGGCGACGTCGAGCGGATCCAGGCCGAGCATTTCGGCGGCATAGTTCGTTTCACTGCGCAGCGGGATCTGGGTCTCGTCGACGGTGAGATGCCAGCCGCTGTGCTCGGCGAGGTCGGAGACGACGCCGGCGAGCCCGCCGCGGGTGGCATCGCGCATGAAGACGACCCCGGTCGTGCTGCGGAGCAGGTGGTTGATCAGTTCGTTCAGCGGCGCCACGTCGCTCCTCAGGTCGCTCTGAATCGACGATTCGGGGCCCTGCCTCTGGAGCATGACGGCGAGGCCGTGGTCGGCAATCGGGCCGTTGAGGAGCACGCAGTCGCCCGGCTCAATGCGCTGCACGCCGAACTGCCGCCGGGGGTGCAGCACGCCGACCCCGGAGGTGTTGAGGTACATGCCGTCCGCCTGGCCGCGCGCGACGACCTTGGTATCGCCGGTGACGATCTTCACGCCCGCTTCCTGCGCCGTCGCCGCCGCGGAATCGAGCACGCGCCGCAGCA
>CAZZPX010000576.1:0-2619 GCA_964655955.1 uncultured Phycisphaerales bacterium
GGACGGTAGGCGTCCTCACGCGCGACCTGGAGGCGATTCTCCTCGGGGCGTGGGCGCTGGCGCTGGGGCTGCGCATCGTCCTGGAGGTCATGGAGCACAGCCGCCGGCCCGGCCTCTTCTTCGTCGCGGCGTTCGCCGGACTGATCCTCGCGGGGGCCGCAGCGCTGAAACTGCCCGTCGCCGTACCCGCGGGCAATCCCATCGGCTGGCTGGACGCGCTCTTCACCTCCACCTCCGCCGTCTGCGTGACGGGGCTCATCGTGCGCGATACGGCGACGGAATTCACTCGCTTCGGTCAGCTCGTGATCCTCCTGCTAATCCAGCTCGGCGGCCTGGGCATCGTCAGCTACGCCGCCTTCGTGATCCTGCTTTCAGGGCGGACGCTGAACCTGAGGCTCCTGAGCACGGTCGGGGGAGCGGTGTCGGCCGACCAGGCCGGCCCGGTCGTGGTGCGCAAGCTGGTGCGTTTCATCCTGATCAGCACGCTGGTCTTCGAGGGGCTCGGGGCGCTGCTGCTCCTCGACCTACTGCCGGGTGAAGCGGCGTGGTCGCAGCGGGCGTTCACCGCGCTGTTCATGTCGATCTCCGCCTTCTGCAACGCGGGCTTCGCCGTCTTCAGCGATTCGCTCGTCAGCCATCGCTGGAGCTGGGAGGCGCACGCTGTCATCGCGCCGCTCATCGTGCTCGGCGGACTCGGATTTCCCGTCCTCATGAATCTATACGAAGCGATGTGGCCGAGGGTGCGCGGCCTCCTGCGGCAGGCTCCGCGCTGGGAGCACCCGCCGCGCCTGCGCCTGTCGCTGCATACGAAGCTGGTGCTATTGACGACGCTGGGGTTGTACGTCGTCGGAACGGCGGGCATCCTGGCCGGACAGGGAGCGGGCGACGCACGATTGGCCGCTGAACGTGCGGCGCTGACCGGAGTGGATGCAGGCGATGTTGCCGACCTGTCGCCAGGGCAGCGCCTGCTCGATGCGAGCTTCCTCTCCATTACAGCGCGCACCGCGGGCTTCAACACGATGCCGATGGCGGAGCTGTCGCCGTCCTCGCGCTTCGTGACGATCCTGCTGATGTTCGTGGGAGGTTCGCCGGGTTCGACGGCAGGCGGCATCAAGACGGTGACCCTGGCGATTCTTGTCCTGCTGGTGTGGTCGACGCTACGCAATCGCCCGGGCCCCGAGGCGCTGGGTCGGCGACTGCCGGTCGTGAGCGTGCAGCGGGCGGCGACGCTGGTGACGCTCGGCTTTTTGACCGTCGCGGCAGTGATCACGGTCCTGCGCTTCACGGAAAGCAGTCCTGACGCGGCGCTCACGTTCGAGGCGGTCAGCGCCTGCTCGACGGTGGGCTTGTCGGTCGACTTGACGCCGTCGCTGTCGCCCGCGGGTCGAGTCACGCTTGTCCTCGCCATGTTCGCGGGCAGGCTTGGTCCGCTGACGCTCCTGGCGGCCCTGATGGCCGGGGGGCGCGGCGGCGAGTTGTATGAATACCCCGAGGAAGGCGTCGTCGCCGGATAATCGTGCGTCGCGCAAGAAGGAAACCGCATGGAACGCTTCGCAGTCATCGGACTCGGCCGGTTCGGATCACGATTGGCCATCAACCTTTCGCAGGCCGGCGCAGAGGTCATCGCCATCGACATCGAGCGGGAGCGGGTGGAGTCGCTGCGCGATAAGGTGGCGCTGGCGCTGCGCCTCGATGCAACGAGCGAAGAGGCGCTGCGCGCGCAGGGTATCGACGAGGTCGATGCGGTCGTGGTCGGCATCGGGCACAACTTCGAGGTCAACTCGCTGACGACCGTTCTGCTCAAGTCGATGGGCGTGCAGAAGGTGATCAGCCGCGCCGCCAATCCGATGCAGGCGGAGATTCTGCGGCGGATCGGCGCCGATGCGGTCGCGAATCCCGAGGATGAGTCAGCGGATCGCTGGATGCACTTGCTGCTGTCGCCCTTCATCGTCGAACATCAGGAGTTGTCGCCCGGCTTCAGCCTCATCCAGATGCCGACGCCCCGTTCATGGGTCGGCAAGAAACTGCGTGAACTCGACTTGCGTCGCGAACACCAGGTGAACATCGTCGCAATCAAGCGCGCGGCGCCGCAGTCACGGCGGGAGGAGAACCGCGAAGACGAGGAATCGACGACGCTCGAGCGCCGCGTCGACTTCCCCCTGCCCGAGATGGAACTGGTGGAGGACGACGTCCTCATACTCGCCGGCCGGGATGAAGACGTGAAGCGGATACCGGGCGAGTAGGGCGCGACGAATGTCTCGCGGGAAGCGGTGAGGCGCGTGCCCGGTCATTCGACATCCGGCGTTCGCCATTCTCCCGCTGGCGTCGCGTTGCTGCAGTACTTTTGACAGATGGGATCTTCGCTGCATAGGGCGCCGCGCGCTTTGCAGACGTTGCGACCGTGCAGAATCAGGACGTGCGAGAGGTTGGTCCAGGTGTCGCGCGGGAAGAGCGCCATCAGGTGCCGCTCCATCATGGTTGTGCTCGTGCCCTCCTCGACGAGGCAGAAGCGCACCGCCAGGCGCTGCACGTGCGTGTCGACGACCACCCCGACATTGACGTTGAAGGCGCTCCCCAGCACGACGTTGTCCGTCTTGCGCGCCACGCCGCGCAGCGTCA
>CAZZPX010000577.1:0-2614 GCA_964655955.1 uncultured Phycisphaerales bacterium
GGCGGTACACAGCTGTTCACAGGGAAGAAGCGCTGTGTACAGGGAGCGACACGATGACCGGCACCACGAAAGAGAACCTGATTGCAGCCGCCCTGCACCTGGCGACGGAGCACGGCGTCGACGGCGCATCCGTCCGCCGCATCGCCCGCCGCGCGGGCGTCACCGAAGGAGCCCTCTACCGCCATTTCAAGAACAAGGATGATCTCTGGCGCGAGGTCTACTCGCGCACCGTTGAGCAGCTCATTGAGGCGAAGTCGCGTTTGCTCGAAGCGAATCGGCCGGCCCGGGAGACCCTGCGCGAGTGGATCCGTCTCAGCTACGACTTCTATGACCGGAATCCCGACGCCTTCACCTACGTGCTGCTCATGCCCAGCCGCATCGCAGCCAACCTCGGCGAGATCTACACCGAGCAGAGCCGGCTGTTCCTCGTGCTCGTGCAGCGCGCCCAGACCGGCGATGAGATGCGGGAGATCAACCCGGCGCTGGCGATGTCGCACTTCATCGGCATCATGCTGAACGTGCCGCGCCTCATCAACGAAGGCGTGCTGATCGGGCCCGCGAGCGGGTATGTCGACGAGGTCGCCGACGCCGTCTGGCGCGTGCTCGGCCGCAGCACCTGAACGGCAAGCGCCGCCGCCCACCCCAACATCTTGCGATCTCTCACCTTGCCAGGTGTAATCGCCTGCCATTATCCTGCCCGCACGCTCGGACGACCGACATGAAAGGGCAGGCTCATGGACACGGCGACCGTCGATCGCGGACAGTGGAAATCAAGGATGGGGTTCATCCTGGCGGCGGCGGGGTCGGCCGTCGGACTCGGCAACATCTGGAAGTTTCCCTACATCACCGGCGAGAACGGCGGCGGACTCTTCGTCCTCATCTACCTCATCTGCATCGCGCTCGTCGGCATCCCCATCATGATGGCGGAGATCATGATCGGCCGGGCGGCGCAGAAGCAGCCCGTCGCCGCCTTCCACGCCCTCGCCGGCAAGAAGACGCCCTGGGCCGGGGTGGGCTGGCTGGGCGTGCTCTCGGGCTTCGTGATTCTCTCCTACTACATCGTCGTCGCCGGCTGGGCCATGGACTTCACGCTCAAGTCCGTCGCCAACTTCACCGAGCCGATCCACAACAACGCCGCCCAGGTCGCCACCAACTATCGCGCCACCGCCACGCCCGCAGACATGCAGGCGCTCGTCGTCGAGCGCCAGGTCGCTCGCGAACTGCGCGAACCGCTGCGGCAACTGCAGGCGCAGGTGCGGCCGTCCGACTGGAAGGGATATCAGCGCTACACCACCGCGCTCGCCGCGGCCGGCTCGCCTGATCTCTTCCGCGCCCAGGTGCTCTACGACACCTACACGCAGAGCGAGGGAGAACTGATCGACGGCGACATCAAGCTCAGTCTCGTGCTCCCCGACGCCGATGCGACGCTCATCGAACTCTGGCGCGGGGTCAGCGGCGGCGGCGACGAGGCGGCGAAGGCGGCGCTCAAACTCTACGAACAGACGCGCGCGCGCCTGCTGGAGCAGGCCGCCATGCGGCAGCACGTGGAACATTCCGAGGCGATTCTGCCGGCGATTGAGAAACGCACGCGCGAGGCGCGCCTGGCGGCGCTGAAGATGTTTCCGCTTCCCGGGGAAGGCGAACCCGACCGCGCCCAGGCTGAGCGCTTCATCCGCGACGAGGCGACGACGCTCGTGCGCCGCAACGAGATCTACGAGTCGATCAACACCGCTTTCGGCCAGGTGGCGACAGACGGCTGGAGCAGCGTCTTCTGGTCGGCGCTCTTTATGCTGGTCACCATCATCATCGTCGCGGGCGGGATCGGCGGCGGCATCGAACGTGCCTGCCGCATCATGATGCCCATGCTCTTCATCCTGATTCTGGTCATGGTGGTCTATGGATCGTTCAAGTCCGGCTTCACCGAAGCCGTCGCCTTCGTCTTCAAACCCGATCCGCACAAGCTCAAGGCGAGCGGCGTGCTGGAAGCGCTCGGGCACGCCTTCTTCACGCTCTCGCTCGGCATGGGGGCGATGATCACCTACGGTTCATACCAGCTCTCCAAGGAGCGCCTTACCGGCCAGTCCGTCACGATCGCCATCCTCGACACCGGCATCGCCCTGCTTGCCTGCCTGATGATCTTCCCGATCACCTTCTCCTACGGGCAGGAACCTGATGCGGGGCCGGGGCTGGTCTTCAAGAGCATGCCCCTCGCCTTCGCGGAGATCGGCAAGGGCGGCATGCTGCTGGCGATCATGTTCTTCGGCCTCGTCGTCTTCGCGGCGCTCACCTCCGCGATCTCGCTGCTCGAGGTCGTGGCGTCGTACTTCATCGACGAGTGGAACTGGAAGCGCACGCGAGCGGCGTGGATCTTCGGCGGAGTCATCTTCCTCTTCGGCATCCCTTCCGCCTTCAGCATGGATCCCAACTTCTGCATGCCCGGCTGGGCGCCCAGCTTCGGCAAGAACTTCTTCGACACCATGGATTATCTCGCATCGAATTGGATGCTGCCGCTCGGCGGGCTGCTCATCGCCATCTACGCCGGCTGGTTCATGCCCAGGAAGATGCGGGCCGCGGAACTGGCTGACGCGCCGTCGGCGCTGGTGATGGGCTGGCT
>CAZZPX010000578.1:0-2606 GCA_964655955.1 uncultured Phycisphaerales bacterium
CCGCCGATGCACCCGCCGATGCACCCGCCGATGCACCCGCCGATGCACCCGCCGACGCACCCGCCGATGCGCCAGCCGACGCGGCAGGGCGCCCGGCTAGGTCGGACGACGCGGCGCGCCCACGGCCATCCACGCCAGGCACACCCAGCCGCCGATGAAGGCGGCACCGCCGAGCGGCGCGAGGATCGTGACGCCGGCAAGTCCCGCGACCGAATGCAGATACAGGCTGCCGCTGAACAGCACGGTGCCGAGGACGAACAGCGCACCCGAGAGCGACGCGAGCCGATGACTCTGGAATCGGCCCTGCGCCCAGGCGACGACGCACAGCGCAAGCGCGTGCAGCATCTGGTAGCGCACCGCGGTATCGAAAACCGCGAGTGCCTGCGGCGTAAGGGCGGCTTTCAGCGCATGCGCGCCGAGCGCACCCGCGGCCACCGCGAGCAGCGCCGATACCGAGCCCAGGAAGAGGAACAGACGGTCGATGCTCATCGTGCGTCCGGTGCGCCCGAAGGGCAGGCACCGTTGCGCGTCAGTCGCTCGAAATCGGCGACCACGAGCGCCTCCTCGTGCGGACCGGCTCGTTGGCCGGCGCGCGGCACCAGATAGGCCTGGAGCACCGCGAGCACCGGCTCGCCGGGCTGCGGCTGCAGTCCCTGCCACGCGGAGTCGAGCGCTGCCTGTGCGGGGTTGAGCGTGGCCTGCGCGGGGTTGATCGCGGAGCCACGCGATACCTCGGCTAGCACTGGCAGGCGGCGACCGCCCGCGCATTCGACGAAGACCCGCTGGCTGCCTTCGAAGCCGTAGTGGCCGACCAGTCGCATCGGCCCGCTCAGCGGATCGACCGTCGCCTCGCGCGACAAGGTAGCGTCGGCCAGACCGCGCAGCGGGCGGCCTTCGTGATCGAGGATCGTCAGGCCGTCCGGCGCGACCCGCTGCAGCAGGCGCTCGCCGTCCTTGCCCGCGAGCACGATACGGTTTGCCGCATTGGGCTGGGTATGCCATCTCCCGTGGTCGGTGACTACGCTACGCATGTCGGACGCACCGCCCGTGGACGTATCCAGGGGTTCGTCGCGCAGCCGGAACGTTCCGTTCGCGAAGATGGTTACGGTGAAGCGCGAGCGTTCGCATCCGGCGCACGAGAGCACACCGCTGTAGGTCCGCGCTCCGGGATACGTGCGCTCGATCTGCTGCGCATCCGCAGCCGGGACGACGAAGCGCGAACCGACCGCACCCGAACCGACCGCACCCGGACCCGAACCAGTCGCACCCGAACCAGTCGCACGCGCACCAGCAGCGCCCGAACCGACCGCCGCCGAACCGGCTGCGCCGGAGACGGTTTGCGCAACGGCCGGTTCCCGCGAGCCTCCCGGCATATCCGGCGCCGCACATGCGACCAGCAACACCGCGGCGCCGAATCCCGCTGCGACCGAGCGCGACCGTCGGCCGGCCCCCCGCGGCGCTGCGCGATCACCACGCATAACCGAGTCCGAGCAGCCAGCTGCTGTCCGTCGCGTGCCTGCCGCTGGCCGGTTCGCCTTCCCAGTCCAGGTTCAGCTGCAACGAAGCGTTCAACCCGTAGATGAACGGGAGCCGGATACCGCTGCGGCTGCGCACCGTCACCTCCGACGTATCCTCGAGATTCCAGAAGCCGGTGTGATCGTGAAAGAGCTCCGCCGAGAGGAACGTGAGCCGATGCGTCACGTTCAGTCCCCATCCGAGCGCCGGGAACGTCTCGTGCGGACCCACCTGGCGACGCACGTCGATCATGTCGAGACCCGCGCGCGTCGAGAGCTGCGTGCGTTCGGTCTGCAGCCACTGGATACCGAAGCCGCCGCCTACCGCCGTGCGCAGTTCGATGTCGCGGAACCGATCGTTCTCCAGAGACGCGCGCATGTACGCGAACCGTGCGCTGCCCTGCAGGAAGCGGTCGTAGTTCCCGAACACGAGCCAGTTCGACGCAGAGAGCGCGCCGTTGTCGCGTTCGCGGCGCAGTTTCATCCCCAGCGCGTAGCGCCAGTCGCGTGCACGCGCCGTGACATCCGATTCGACGTATAGCCGTTCACCCTCGCTGTTGCCGCGCGCCAGCGCGCCGGACAGAGTGACCTGACCGTCGTACGAAACCCCCTCGCCGCTTTCCTCGGGTTTCGGGTTGATGTAGCGGATCGAAGCCAGCGGGACGTCCCGCGGTATCCGCTCGGCCGCCGATTGCGGATCCGCCTGCGGCGCGGCCTCCGAGATCGGTTCACCCTCGACTTCCGGGGGAGCCGCCGGCACGAGCAACTGGTGACCCTTCGCTACGGGAACGAGTGTCGCCCATTCGGTCCCGTCGCTTCCTTCGCGCAGGATGACCATGGGCTTGTCGGTCTCGATCGCCCGGATTTCGTAACGACGGATGTTCATCTCGCCCGCCCACGTGGTTTCGAGCGTCAGCGTATCTGGCGTGAGATGAAGGATACGCCCGGTCAGGCGGTCTCCGTTGTGCAGCATCACCGTGTCGGCGAGAGTCGGCGAGACCGCCGCCAGGCCCGCGACGATGCAGGCGCTGCCGGCGAACCACACGGATGCGCGTCGGAACGCGCCGCACGACTCGCGGTGCGGGAACGCGG
>CAZZPX010000579.1:0-2600 GCA_964655955.1 uncultured Phycisphaerales bacterium
AGAAGGCGCGCGTCGAGGAGGCCCTGCGCGCCTGCCGCGCCGCGGGCGTCGAAGGCATCCTGCCGGGCGGCGGCGTGGCCGTGCTGCGTGCCCGCAAGGCGCTCGACAACGCCCGCAAGAAGGCAAAGGGCGACGAGAAACTGGGCGTCGACATCATCCACCGCGCTCTCTCCTTCCCCATCAAGCAGATCGCCGTCAACTGCGGCCTGGACGGCTCGCTCATCGCCGCCAAGGTCGAAGAAAACGACAACGCCAACTTCGGCTACAACGCCTTGACGAACGAATTCGGCGACCTGGTGCAGATGGGCGTGATCGTGCCCACGAAGGTCGAGCGCATCGCCCTGCAGAACGCCGCCTCCATCGCGGGTCTGCTGCTGACGACTGACGCCGCGATCACCGAGATCAAGGAGAAGAAGGCGAAGGCGCCCGCCGGCGGCGGCATGGATGACTATGACTATTGATCCGGCGGCGGTCTGACCGCCCGATCCACCGACTCTCTCCTCACCCGCCCGCGGCAAGACCTGCCGCGGGCTTTTCGCGCGCCTGTCTCCCGTACCTGCAAGCAGGCGCGGCTTTCGCCGAGAGCCGACGGTGCTTGCGCCGTCGGGAACGCTCAAATGTCGACAACCGTACCCGCAGCGAAGTACGCCAGGCGCGCCGTGATCGCCTCAACTGGCAGGCGCCACACCTTCGCTGCGGCGCGCTGATAGGCGCGCATCTGCGGCGTATAATACGCCACGCGCTCGTCGAGCGCTGCCCCATCTGCCGGCGCGACGCTGTCCGTCTTGAAGTCGATGATCTCCGCCCACACCGTCCGACTGGCGCGCTCGCAGACGACGACGCGATCGAAGCGTCCCGTCAAGAGCACAGGCTCGTCTCGCTGCGGATCGACATCGCGCACGGCGAAAGCTCGCTCGTTCACCACGCGCAACGCATCCCCCGTCTCCACTCGCTCCGCATACGCCGAGCGCGAGAGTAGTTGTTGAATCACAGGCTCTTTCAGCGCCGAGCCGAACGCCGCCAGGTCCGCCACGACGTCCGTCGGCGAGAATCCTTCCCGCGCCGCGACCGCCAGCAATGCTTCATCGCTCGGTTCACCATTATCGAGCCAGTCGATCAGTTCACACCAGGCATGCATGAGCGTGCCGCGCTCCTTCGCTGCGCCGCTGCCGACGCCGAGCGCGTCGAGAAGACTCACGGCCTGTCCACCTTCGAGCGATGACGGGCTGCGACGCTGCCAGCGCGATGCCGACGCTGTGGTCGGCCCCGCGAGCACCACGGGCCGCTCCTCGCACGACCTTTGCGCCTCCTCTCCCCCGGCCCCCGCCTCCGCATTCATCTGTCCCATCCAGTCGCCTTGCGCGCGCTGATAGAAGACGCACTCCTCCTCCCATTTGCTTTCCGGCGCCAGCGTCGCCATGAGCACGCTCGCCGCCGTCGTGCCCCGCGGCTTTGTGGGCGAGACGATCAGCTCCAGATGCCGTCTGGCGCGCGTCATCGCCACGTACAGGCAGCACAACTCCTCGAGCACCTCACGGTTGAGATTCTGCCGATGCAGCCGCTCCAGCCCGGGATGGCAGGCGCGGAGTGCACGCTTCGCATAGCAGCTCGCCTCCGTCACAGGGGAGTCGAGCGTCGGCCGCAGCGTCAGCACCGCGTCGTTCATGAGCTGCCACGGCGCGTCGAGCTCGGGGAGGATGACGATGTCGAATTCGAGCCCCTTTGACCCGTGGATCGTCATCACGCGCGCCGCACCCGGGCCCGCCGATTCAATCTTGCGCGTCTCGGCACGTTCGATGAGACCCGTTGTGCGCAGCGTCGGCTCGGCGTCGGCTTCCGCAGCGAGCGTGATGAATTGCTCGAAGCGTTCGCAGCCTTGCGCGTCCATGTCGCCGACAGACACCCGCAGCAGCCCCGCGAAGAAAGCGGCATATCCCCCGTGCTCGATGCGCCGGCGCAAATGTCCGTGCACGATCCGCAGCGCCCCCGGCTCGAACGGCGCCTCCAGTCCCACGTGCGGACCAAAGGGCGAGATGGCCACGTGGTAAGCAGCGGCCGTGTCGCCGGGATGATCGAGAAAGTGCAGCAGCGCCACGGCGGCAGCGACGGGCGGCGAGTCGCTCAGCGGGTTGCCCGCCTCCTTGCTCACCTCGATGCCCTGCTCGGCGAGAAGCTGTGCCGCCTCATCGACCCACTTGCGCTTGCGCAGCAGCACGCCGATCTCGGCCGTCGGCGCCTTCGTGTGCAACTTGGCAGCGATTTCCACGGCGTATTCGAGCGTTCGCTGCCGCTGTTCCTCGGTGTTGCAGTCCTCCGCCGCGACGGGCGCCGAGCGCAGCACGACCGAGCCGGCGAGGTCCGTCTTCGCCGTGGAATGCGCCTCAAACATCTTCTGCCAGCGCGAGAGCGCCTCGCTGTGCTCGACGATCTCGCTCTGGTCGAGGTTCCCAAAGACATCGTTGACGACCTGCATGATCGGCGGCGCGGAGCGATAGCTCTTGGAGAGATTCATGCTCTCGAATGTTGCCCAGCGCTGTCGCAACTGCATGAGCAGTTCCGGCTCGGCCTCGCGCCACATGTAAAGTGACTGCTTGGCGTCG
>CAZZPX010000580.1:0-2598 GCA_964655955.1 uncultured Phycisphaerales bacterium
ATTCGAGCGTCGCGGCGAGCTTCGGTGCCGGTGCGTCGCCGGGCATCACGACGGTGGCTCGAACGCCGAGTTCGCGCGCGGCCAGCGCGATCGCCTGGGCGTGGTTGCCCGATGAGAACGCGATGACGCCGGCGCTGCGCTGCACGGGTTCGAGCGAGGCGATCGCGTTGAATGCCCCGCGGAACTTGAACGCGCCCATGCGCTGCAGGTTCTCGCACTTGAAGAACAGCGACGCGCCGGTGCGCGCGTCGGCGGTCGCCGATCGAAGGACCGGAGTCCGGTGGACGCATTCGCGCATGCGGTCGGCGGCGGCCAGGACGTCGGCGAAGTCGGGCAGCGTCATCGGCGGATTTTCCGCGTGCGGACCGGGCAGGGCACCCAGCATACCGCGTCGGTCCGACCTTCGTTCGTTCATGGCAAGATGCGCGCGGCAATGGGCTTCCGCGAGCATCGGCGAGTGGCGTTCGAGGTCTTCCGCGTGTTCCTGAGACTCGGGCTCACCTCGTTCGGAGGGCCGATCGCACACCTCGGTTATTTCCGCACCGAGTTCGTCGAACGTCGGCGCTGGCTCGACGAAGCCCGCTACGCCGACCTGATCGCGCTGTGCCAGTTCCTGCCCGGGCCGACGAGCAGTCAGGTCGGTTTCGCGATCGGCCTCGAACGAGCCGGCGCACGTGGGGCGCTCGCCGCATGGATCGGTTTCACAGCGCCGTCGGCGCTGCTGATGGTGCTCGTGGCCACAGGGTTTGCGCAGGCCACCGGCGTCAGTGGCGCGTTCGCGGCGATCGTGCATGCGCTCACGATCGTGGCCGTCGCAGTAGTCGCCCAGGCGGTCTGGTCGATGTGGCGCACACTCTGCCCGGACTGGCCGCGCCGCGGGCTGGCGGCCGGTACGGCCGCGCTCGTACTCGCGTGGCCTGCACCCGGAGCGCACTGGGTTGCGCTCGGCATCGGTGGGTTGCTCGGTTGGCTCTTGTCGTGCCGAACCAACCAGATCGACTCGGATTCGTCGCAGGAGGCGTACGCCCTGGCATCGCAGGCTCCGCGTGGCACCGGCGAGCGTGTCGGCACGGCCCCCGACTCGCACAACGGCGTTGCGACGGGGTGGGTCGCTCTCGCCGTCTTTCTCGCACTGCTCGTCGGTTTGCCGATCGTTTCCGGCATGTCGGACATGCGAACGCTGCAGGCGTTCGACGCGTTCTATCAGGCCGGCGCCCTGGTCTTCGGTGGTGGCCACGTCGTGCTTCCGCTTCTCGAAGCCGCGGTGGTCGCACCCGGCTGGGTTTCCGAGTCGGCTTTCCTCGCCGGCTACGGCGCAGCGCAGGCGTTGCCGGGACCGTTGTTCAGTTTCGCCGCGTACCTCGGTTACGGGATCGGCGCGGGCATCGGTCCGGTTGCCGGTGTCGCGGGCGTACCCGGCATCGGCGGCTGGTTCGGAGCGCTCGTCCTCCTGGTCGCCTTGTTCCTCCCGGGTTTGCTGATCCTGCTGGCGGCGCTCCCCTTCTGGATGCAGTTGCGCCAGCAGCGTGCGCTGCGGGCGACGGTAGCCGGCGTCAACGGCGTCGTCGTCGGATTGCTGTTGGCAGCGCTGATCCACCCGCTGTCGAGCAGCGCGATACACGGTATGACCGATGCGGCGATAGCGATCGTCCTGTTTGCACTTCTCCTGAAGCTGGATTGGCAGCCGCTTGCCGTCGTCGCCACCGGAATCCTCCTGGGTGTGCTGCGCTGGACTTTCGCATCATGATTCCGATCGAGGCGGCGCTCGCTTTCTTCGTCGTAGCAGTGCTGCTGGGGCTCGCGCCCGGGCCGGACAACGTGTTCGTGCTGCTCCAGTCGGCGATGCGGGGCCGCACCGCCGGCATGCAGGTCGTGCTGGGCCTGTGCACCGGGCTGCTCGGGCACACGGCGGCCGTCGCGGGCGGACTCGCCGCATTGTTCGCGGCATCGGCGACCTCGTTCGAAGTCGTTAAATGGTTCCGCGCCCTGTATCTCGCCTGGCTCGCGTGGCAGGCGTTTCGTGCACCGGCGGGAATCGGCGGCGCGACGGCGGCGGCGAAGGGCGGGGGATGGGCGATGTACCGGCGCGGCGTGCTGATGAACCTGAGCAACCCGAAGGTCGCGATTTTCTTCCTCGCGTTCCTTCCGCAGTTCACCGACCCGTCACGAGGCGCGGTCTGGGCGCAGGTCATGATCCTCGGGGCGATCTTCATCTTCGCCACGCTGCTGGTCTTCGGCGGTATCGCCTGGTTCGCGGGAGTCGCCGGCGAGCGGCTGCGTACGTCGCCGCGATTGCACCTCGTGCTCAACCGGATTGCCGGCACTGTGTTCGTGCTGCTCGCGCTGCGTCTCGCGCTCGCCGAACGCTGACGTCGCGGGGACGACGTGCCCGCCGAACGCCGATGCCTCAGAGCCGGATGCGCTCGGCCAGTTGCTTCAGGTGCTCGAACGACGGGTCGCGCCGCGGCCAGCCCAGCGTCACGGTGTCGTTGCCGCGCCGGGGCAGCACGTGCAGGTGCAGGTGCGGCACGGTCTGCCATCCGGCGACGCGGTTGGCCTGCAGGATCGTGATGCCTTCCGCGCCGAACTCGCGTTCCA
>CAZZPX010000581.1:0-2594 GCA_964655955.1 uncultured Phycisphaerales bacterium
ACAACGCCGTCGTTCTGTACGATAACGGCCCCTGGGATGGCGGCGGCAGCGTGTCGTCCGAGGACATCCCGGCCTACGGCCTGACCTCCGAATTCGCCGACGACTTCTACCTCGACGGCGCCTACCTGGTCGAGGACTTCCACTGGAACGCCGGCTTCTACAACGGCAGCCCGATCCAGACCGGCCAGACCCTCACCTTCTACGCGGACGCCGGCGGCATGCCGGGCGCCGTGGTCTACCAGGAGTTCTTCGCGGCCGGCACGATGAACGAGGTCTACCAGGGCATGGACCTGTACGGCTGGAGCCACTACGCCTACGACGTGAACTTCTCCGCCCCGTTCATGCTGGGCCCGGGCACCTACTGGGTCAGCACGGTCGTCGGCCCGCACACCTTCCCGCCGCAGGCCGGTCCCGCCGTCAGCACCATCATCACCGGCTCTGAAGGCTACTTCCGCAGCGCCTACTTCGGCTATCCGAACTGGGTGCCCGGCAGCGGCGTTTTCGGCGTCGCCTACGACTGGCGCAACTTCACCGTCACCGGTGTGATCCCCGCCCCGGCCTCGATCGCCCTGCTCGGCCTCGGCCTCGTCTGCCGTCGCCGTCGCTAACCGCGATTGCTTCGTTGACAACCCCCTTCAGTCCTTGAAGGGTTGAGTGAGAACTCAGGCAGCCCCGCCTCCCGCAGGCGGGGCTGTTCGTGCGCGCGGGCCCGCGCGGCGGGCGGCGGTGAGGGGAAGCAGGGGGGCGCGTGTCCTGTGCTGGTATAGGTGGACACCTCCAAATGGGGAACTGGAGGTGTGGCGCGTGCTGCCGGGGATGTGGGCGGACCGCTCCTTCACGGTCGCGGCTCGTTCAGAGGCGGCGCCTGATCCGGAGCGCGCCGCCTGCAAACGGAGCGGAAACTCCGTCAATCACGTCGGCGCAGGTCGCGGGGGCAGGCCGATCTATTGCTCCGGTATTTATATACGTGCAACGGATCGATTTTTCTGCTATGTATTTTCGGGACTTATTTGGCGGATTTTACCTCGTTTTTCGGGCAGTTCGAGGATAAAACCACTTGACAACGTGCCTACTTCGGTCATGCTGTTGGTGAGCCGCGTTCGCTCGCCCTCGGCGCTCCGCGAGTCGACCCACGTCTCGCGTCGCACCCGAAACAGGCAGAAAGGCCGGAGGAAGACTTTTCGGACACGCCAGGTGCGTTTCGTTCGCCAGCTCGTCCTGACACCGCGCGATATGTGGTCGCGCTGAGATACCGGTTTCTCAGTTTCACCAACGTTAAGAGGAAGAACACGCTATGAAAACTGCTTTGCTTTTCGTGATCGCTGCCGCTGGCGCCGCCAACGCCGCCACCCTGTACGACAACGGCCCCTGGACCGGCGAAGGCCTGGTCAGCTCCGAGGACATCCCGGCCTACGCTCTGGTGTCCGAGTTCGCCGACGACTTCAACCTCGCCGGCGCCTACCTGGTTGAGGACTTCCACTGGAACGCCGGCTTCTACAACGGCAGCCCCATCCAGACCGCGCAGACCATCACCATCTACTACGACAACGCCGGCACGCCCGGCGCCATCGCCATGCAGGAGACCTTCGCGGCCGGCACGATGAACGAGGTCTTCCAGGGCGTCGACCTGTTCGGCTGGAGCCACTTCTCCTACAGTGTCGTCTTCTCTGCCCCGCAGATTCTCCCCGCTGGCAACTACTGGGTCAGCACGATCGTCGGCCCGCACAACTTCCCGCCGCAGGGCGGCCCCTCGGTCAGCACCGCCATCAACGGCAACCAGGGCCTGTTCCGCAGCGCCTTCTTCGGCTTCCCGAACTGGACGCCCGGCTCGAACGTCTTCGGCGTCGCCTATGACTGGGCGAACTTCAGCGTCACCGGCACCATCCCCGCCCCGGCCTCGATCGCCCTGCTCGGCCTCGGCGGTCTCGTCAGCCGTCGCCGTCGCTAATCGCGATCGACCCACTGACGAATCCCCCCTTCATTCCTTGAAGGGTTGAGTGAGAACTCAGGCAGCCCCGCCTCCCGCTGGCGGGGCTGTTCTTTTGGTCTCCGGCCGAACTCGCGGGAGGGCGGCTACCCCGAGAGTCGTCCGGGCCCGGGGCCTGGGCCACCATCGACGGTCCAGACAACCCGCGACCAGACGGGCGTCGTCATCGCGCTTTCCCGTCGGCCGGGCCGGGGCCAGGCCGGAGTCGGCTTGTGTCCGTTTGCATTTTGATCGGGTTGTGAGGATCGTTTTCAGTCAATTCGATACGAAAATGCGTTGACAAGCGGCGTTCCTGGTCCATTTTTAAGGCGAGCGGCGTTCGCATGCCTTCGGGCGATCCGCGAGTCAACCCTCGTCTCGCGTCGCACACGAAACAGGCAGAAAGGCCGGAGGAAGACTTATCGGACACGTCGAAGGATTGCTACGCCCGTTCCGCATCGCTTTGCGCGATATGTGGTCGCGCTGAGATACCGGTTTCTCAGTTTCACCAACGTTAAGAGGAAGAACACGCTATGAAAACTGCTTTGCTTTTCGTGATCGCTGCCGCTGGCGCCGCCAACGCCGCCACCCTGTACGACAACGGCCCCTGGACCGGCGAAGGCCTGGT
>CAZZPX010000582.1:0-2593 GCA_964655955.1 uncultured Phycisphaerales bacterium
GAAAACTGAACCATCCTGCCGAATCCGACTTGACAGACCCGGCTTCATAGAAAAAACCCGCGCCGGATTCTCGGCGCGGGATTCGAATCTGAGCCATTGCGGCGAGGAACGGTTGCGCTGCCCCGGGGCAGGCAACGCGCTCCGCTGCGCGTCGCCGCTAGACAGGGCGCTGGTGTACCGCGTCGCTCTAGAGCGTCAGTCGGCGCTCTTCTGCTCGCCGGCTTCGGCGTCGACCTTGAAGGTGATCTTGGGGATGTCGCCCTTCACGCCGGTCTTGGGCAGACCGATGGCGGCGTCCTTCTGCGGATCAAGCTTGCCCTGGTCGACGAGCTTGGCGATGCGCTCGGAGCGCTTGAGGACGTTGCGGACGACGGCGAGATTGCCCTGGGTCTTCAGGCTGGCGTGGATGCTCATGGCGATAAACTCTTGCCCCGTGGCGTGTTAGCGTTATCGGTCGTGTCGACGCACCTGTGGCGCGAGCCGCCATTAGTACTTCTTGGGCCACATCGTGTCAAGGTTGTCCGTCCCACCTCGCTCGCTCTTCCAGATCCGCCCGAGCTGGCGCAGGCGGCGTTCAAAGGCATCGGCCTCGGCGGAGCGCCTTTCCTCGGCGGTGTAGCCGCGCAGCACCCACACCTGCACGTTCCCCCCTGATGCGGGGTAGGCCCGTGCGGGCAGGCCGTGCTCCGCGAAAAACTGCACCAGACGCTCCCCTTCTTCCGGCGTGGTGTAGGAGACGATCCAGTAGTTGAGCCCCCTCACGCGTTGCGGCGTCGACTGGGGACGGTTCTGCGGCCCCGGAGGCGGTGACGAAGCGCCGTCGCGGGCCGTGCTTTCCACGGCGGGCTGCGTGTCGGTCCGCTCGCCGGGAGTGGAAGCAGAGGCATCGCCGGCACCGGCCCCGAGATCCGCGGCGCTGCCCGCCGGATCGACGAAGCCTCCTGCCAACGGATCGGTCGTCGGCGGACCGTACGTACGGATGCGCTCCTCAGCCCGCAGCCGCTCCGCCCGGCCGCCCGTTTGGTAGCCGATCAGGAAGACGGCGACGGCGAGGATGACCATGCCCGCTGCGGCGATGAGGAGGTAGCCCACCGGCAGGCGCACGACCTGACCGGGCGAAAGCCACCCCAGCGGCCGGGACATCTCGATGGGCTCGTCGTCACCTGCCTGGACAGGCGGGGGCGTACTCTGGGCGTAGCCGACGCGATGCCGCCCGCCCCGGCGCATGTCGCTGGGAAGCACCTCCAGCAGTGTTGGTCCGCGTCGTCGCCTGGCCATGCTTCTATGGTACTCCTGCGCGCCGCCCGCGCGAAACTGAGCCGGCGACCGCGAGCGCCCCTCAGCCAACGGCGACGGCCGAGGCGAGGGCATGCGTCTCCGTATGGCTCATCGACACAAGCCAGCGGCGGATGCCGAGTTTTTGGGCGATGGCGGCGGTCTCGCCGGTGAGGAGGAGCCGCGGCGCGCCGCTGGGCTCGCGCACGAGGTTCATGTCGGTCCAGGCGATCCCGCCGCGCCAGCCGGTCCCGATCGCCTTGAGAATCGCCTCCTTGGCGGCGAAACGGGCGGCGAGATGCTCGTACTGCCGCTTGCGATTCGCCGCCAGGGCAAGCTCCTCGGGAGAAAAGCAGCGCCGAAGGAAGTGGTCGCCGTGGCGCCGGGCGAGGTCGGCGATGCGGGCGATCTCCACCAGATCGACGCCGTGGCCCAGGATGCGCTCGACCGGCTCAAGTGTGCTCATGGCGGTATGGTACTGCCGCGCCCGAGACAGACCGGACAGTGAGGAGAAGCAGATGAGTGACAGCAGCAAAGCGCACCGGCAGGCGGCGAGAGAGCACGAGGCGAGCCGGCGCGTCGATTGCGCCGTGCTCACCATCTCCGACACGCGCACGCTCGAGACCGACACGGGCGGCGGCCTCACCGTGGAACTGCTCGAGGCGGCGGGGCACGGCGTCGCCGAGCGATCGCTGGTGCGCGACGACGCCGGCACGATTCGCGAGCGGCTGCTCGACTTCTGCGCCGATCCGCGCATCGCCGCCATCATCACCACGGGCGGCACGGGCATCGCGAATCGCGACACCACGATCGATGTCGTGCGCGGGCTGATCACCGTCGAACTCGAAGGCTTCGGCGAACTGTTCCGCATGCTCAGCTATGAGGAAGTCGGGGCGGCGGCAATGCTTTCGCGCGCAACCGCCGGGCTCATCTGCGCAGGCGGCGACAGCGCCCGGGAGACCTTCATCTTCGCTCTGCCTGGATCGACGAACGCCGTCGGCCTGGCGCTGCGCAAGCTCGTCATTCCGGAACTGAGTCACCTGGTGTGGGAGCGGAGAGGGAAATGACCGAATGACGAATGGCGAACGACGGAATTGCGAATAGGCGCGGCACGTCAGCGTTCTTCATTTGACATTCGTCATTCGTTATTTCCTAACTGCACCAGCACCACGTGTCCCCAGTCGTGCACAAGGCGCGTCTGCGACTGCGCGAAGGCGGGGATGAACTCAGGCGTGACCAGCGGATCGTACCAGCCGTCGCTTTGGAGGCGCGACAGTTCGCCCAGGTCTATGAGCAGGTGCGTGACGCCGCGCTCGCG
>CAZZPX010000583.1:0-2583 GCA_964655955.1 uncultured Phycisphaerales bacterium
GCCGGCGGCGGCGGCAAGGATGAACAACCAGAGCCAGGCCTGCGCCGCCTCGAGGCGCGGGTAGCCCTCCGAGAAGACGTCCCGCAGTTCGAGTCCGGGGCGCACGAGGATCGCTGCCAGCAGCAGGGCGCTGATTCCGGCAAGCAGCGCGACGGCCGCAGCCCGGGCCGGCACGCTCGCGGGGGCCCCCTCAGCGGTCACTTGGTCGGTGGGCGAGGTCCGCCTCGTCAACGGGAACATCAGGCTCCGATCCGCCGCGGCCGGCGTCGAGTGCTCGCAGCGCCTCCCCGTCTTCGCGCGAGCCGCCTTCGGGTCGTGAAGCAAGCTGCGCCCCGCCACGAGTCCCCGCCCCCACTCACGATCCCTGGCTCAGGAGAGGATGTTCGCCTTGCGACCGTTGCGGCGACGGCTGTTGATGATCTTGCGCCCATTGCGTGTGCGCATGCGCGCCCGGAAGCCGAACTTGCGGCGGCGCTTGACGTTGCTGATTCGACGCGGGTAATGCATGTCGTGCTCCTGGCGTGATCCGGCCCAACGGCGCGGTGCGAGAGGGAGTCGGCCCGCCGGGCCCGGCGGGTCGAACGGGGGAGTGTAGCCAGTACCACCGGCTCTGCCAAGCGATCGCGCTACGCCCGATTCGGGAGAGAGCGACTGCTTACAAAACGCAAACAGACGCCTGCCAGATGTGGCCAGCAGCCGGAATCTCCCGGAACAGGCAGCGGTTCGGCGGATTCAGTGTGACCGCAGCCACTCTCCGTCGATAGACTGATTACCTGAAGCCCGGGAGCGGTTCCCGGGTATTCTGGACGAGTCTGCTCACGCCGTCGTGGCCGCCGCGGCGACGGGGCGCGAGCAGCCGCGTCCGCGAGACCGACCACTGGCGTCGGCAGCCGCCGATGCCGTGCGCGGGCCGCCTGCGGCGTCATGCCGCTGCGGCCGATCAGGAGCGGCGATGGACGACTCGCGCCTGCCCAGCGTGGAAGAGGCAATAGGCTATCGCTTTCGCGATCGAGAGATTCTCGCGCGGGCGCTCACTCACGCTTCCGTGTGTGACTCGCGGTTGGAGAGCAACGAGCGGCTGGAGTTTCTCGGTGACGCGATTCTCGGCATGATCGTCTGCCGCTACCTCTTCGAGACGTACCCCGAGTTCCTCGAGGGGGACCTCACCAAGATCAAGTCGTCCGTCGTGAGCCGGCGAACCTGCGCCAGGATCGCCAACCAGCTCGGCCTGACGGAGCATCTGGTGATCGGCAAGGGCATGAAGACGCAGGCCAAGCTTCCGTCGTCGCTGTCGGCGGCGGCGCTCGAATCCATCATCGCCGCCATCTACCTCGACGGCGGCCTCGACGCGGCGCAGCAGTTCATCATCCACCACATCCGCGACCTCATCCGCAAGGCTGCGGAGAGCGGCCATCAGCAGAACTTCAAGTCGGTGCTGCAGCAGTACTCTCAGCGCCGGCTGGAGCACACGCCGCAGTACCTGATCCTCGACGAAAAGGGGCCGGATCACAGCAAGTGCTTCGAGGTCGCAGTGGAACTGGGCAATCAGCGCTTCCCTTCGAGTTGGGGCAACTCGAAGAAGCAGGCGGAGCAGCAGGCGGCGCTCAACGCGCTCGTGGCGCTGGGCGTCCTGGAGCGCGACGAAGACGGCGATCTTCTGCTGGTCCGCAGGCCGCTCGAGGAGAACGGCGAGGATGATCACCTCCTGCAGGCCGAGGCGGAGGCGGAAGGCGCCGCGGATCGGCTGTAGAACGCAGCACGCGGGCACAGATGAACGGTGACAGCAGCGCGCACGACGGCCGCCCGCTGCGCGAAGCGCGCAGACGCGGTGCGGGTGTGTGCGTGCTGGCGTGAGATCAGCCGCGCGCCTTGGCGGCCGCTTCCTGCAGCCGGTGCTCCGCCTCGAGCCAGTTCGCCTGCGGATCGCCGCCTCGCTTCAGCCAGAGGTAATACGCTTCGCGTGCAATCGCATCGTGATTGAGTGTGATCTTGGGCTCGACGGTGGGTGCATTCGCGGGACGACGCGGCGTACGCGCCGTGCTCTTGGGGCTGGGGGATTCGGCGGGCGTCGGCGAGTCTTGCGTCGCCTGACCTGCAGCCTTCTTCGTGGTGGTCCGCGTGGTCGTCGTCCTGGTCTCGCGCTTCGCGGAGGTCGCCGCTTGCGTCTTCTTCTTGGCCATGGCCTGTCTCCTCAGGATCGCCGATGGATGTCGGCGTCGCATCCGTGCATGTCCTATAACTCTATCCCATCGTGCAGAGCCGCTGCGGTCAAGGCCGCTGCGCTCTTTTCGCGCAAAACCCTCTCCCGCGCCTTTTGCGGCGTGTCATTCCGAGCGCAACTGCTTCAGCCTGTCGAGGACCGCCTCGGCGTGACCATCCGCCTTCACCTTGTCGAAGCGGTGCGCCACTTTCCCCTCAGGATCGATGATGTACGTCGTACGCGCCACACCCATGTAGGTCTTGCCGTAGTTCTGCTTCTCCTGCCAGACACCGTAGGCCGCGCAGAGCCTGGGCGTGCCGTCTTCGCCCTTCGGGTCGGCGAGCAGGGGGAAGGCCAACTCGAACTTGTCGGCGAACTTACGA
>CAZZPX010000584.1:0-2582 GCA_964655955.1 uncultured Phycisphaerales bacterium
GCTGGCACGCCGAGCGCGTCGAGAGCGATGACGTCGTTCGGTCCCTCGACGACCGTGAGTCCGAAGTCGCGGAGGCGGCCCTGGAATCCCTCTTCCTCGAGCCGCGATGCGTGCTGGCCGAAGAGCTCCAGCCCTCGGTGGAAGCCCTTCACGAAATGGAACTTCTCCGGCTCGCGGCCGTGCTTTCCGCCGGACGTCCACTGGCGGTGTTTTTCCTCGAAGGCCGGATCGCGGCCGAACCAGGTGAGGACGTCGCCGGCTTCCGAGAGGATGGGATAGACAATGGACCCGCGCATCGTGCCGCCGGACTTATCCTCGCCGCCGTCGCGCGGAAGATAGCCCATCCGCCACTTCTGGCACGTTTCCGGTGTGAGGTACCGGCGACGGCGGAAGTACGCGCTTGCGATGGCTGGCATCGCCGAGGGTTCGGTGACGAACTTGCGGTCGAGTTCCGTCAGCCCGCGCGCTCGCTCGTTGTCCGATCGCGCGAGCGGTATGTTGACCTTCGGCGTCTCCGGCTCTGTGCGCGGAGGCGTTGTCGCCTTGGGGCCCGGCGACGACAGAACGCCCTCCGCCATCGCTTTGAGATCGGCTGCGATCTCCTTGAACCGCTCGCCGCGCGGGCGGCCGCCGGCGCTTGGCCCCGGCTTCATGAGGTCGCACAAGGACACGAGGTTGCCGCCCTTCCCGCAGCCGTACTGGTGGCAATGCCATTGCCTCGCGGGATGTTCCGCTTGGATCGCGAGCGCCCGGTCGCCGGTCTGCTCCGCGTAGCCGCAGTGGAGAAAGCACCGCGTCCGGATTTCCGCGCCGATGCGGTGGAGGTCCGGAAGCGCGACGCCGTAGTACGCGGCCGCCTGCTCGACCGTAATCTGCGGCAGCAGTTCATCGACGTTGATGTACCCGGACGGCTGGTTGCGCGGCATGGCGGAGGGCTCGGCGTAGGCCGCATGCTATACTCCCGCGACGCCGATGCCAATTACGGTCTTCACCACCCGAGACACCGAGATCCTAACCGCGCTTGCCCGCGTGCCGCTGGCGACCGAGCAGCTCGTGAAACTGTCGCAGACGTTCCATCGACCCTTCCGCCACGACCGGTTGCTGCGCCGCCGCATGGCGAAGCTCGTCGAGAGCGGCCTGGTGTGCCGAGCGACGTACACGGCGCTCGCAGGCCGCGGCGGCACGCCGAATTATTACCTCCTGACGCCGATGGGGCACCGGCTGCTCGTCGGCCCCGAGATCCCGCCGCCCTCCGAGCGCTTTGGCAAGCCGATCGCGGTCACGCGCCATTTCCCCTCCTTCGCCCTCGCCAAGGCGATCGTCCACATCCTTAGCGCCGCGCATCGTGCAGGGTGCAAGATGATCGATTACTGGCGGGAAAACACCGTACGGCTCTCGGACGGCCACGGTTCCATCTACCCTGACGCGAGCTTCCAGCTCGTGACGCCCGCGGGCGAGAAGTATTCCTACTTCCTCGAACTCGACAACGCGACGGAGCGGCTCGAGAGTCGGAGGTACGACGAAACGTGGGAACGGAAAATCGCGATCTACGAAGCCATGCGCGACCGCGCGAAGACCCGCTTCCGCGTGCTCGTCGTCGCGAGCAAGCCGGGGGACCGGCTGTTGAACATCCTCGACTTGGCGGGCCGCCATGCGTCGAATCCGCACCGGACGCTCTTCTGCGGCGTGAGGTTGGCGGAGCTTTTGGCGACGCGGAGCGCGCTGACCGAGCCGGTCTTCAAGGATCACCGGGGCCGATCGGTGGCGATGCTGCCGTGGCGCGAACATTCACCGTTCTCGGCAACGACGGCCGCTTGAATCGCAGCCCTTTCCAAGCGGTAGAATGCGTGACGGCGCTGGTCGTTGCGATGTGAGTGACCGACGGCTGAGGACCCGCCGGTTGCCAGCGCCGTGCCGTGAAAATTGCCTACATTCCCGGTGGCGGCGTACGCTAGAGCTCCTGCCGGAAATCAGTTGCGGCGGGCGAGCGCCGCCACCGTGCGTCGCCACCCACTCCGACAGCACAGGCACGCGGTGCGAGAGCGTTCCTGTTGGTGCTGAACGCGAGCGTTCCCCCGCGTTGCGAGCCCTCAGCCGGCTCCGCCTCCCGGCTTGGGACAACGCTTCGCCGCTCCATGCCCGCAGGCCCCGCCTCCGCCTCGCACACGGCCGGAGGCGGGGAATTCGACGGGCCGTGGTATCCTTTCCTTTATGTTCATCCTGGTGCGGACCCCGGCCGGCAACGAGCGCGGGCCGCAGTACATGCACCAGGTCCTCGACGCGCTGCATCATGCCATCGGTCGGCGGTCGTCCCTTCGGCTGTGCATCGGACGACTGGGCGAGCACTGGGGCGTGGGGTTCCACGCGGTCCCGGGTCTCACGTCGCTGGCGAAAGGCCAGTTGCAATCGCAGTATCCCGCGTGCGAACTCGGCGAGATTTCCGAACCCGACGCGGGCGAGTTCCGCTCGATTCCGCTCTGGCTCAGTGGCGACCTTCTTCCCCTCAAAACGTATCCGCGGTTCGTCGATGCGCTCAATCGCGTCACCGCCGATCCGCTCGCCTTGATCCTCACGTCGCTGTC
>CAZZPX010000585.1:0-2570 GCA_964655955.1 uncultured Phycisphaerales bacterium
GCCGAAGGCGCGCCCGGCCCAGAGGATGCCGCGGCGGATCAACTCCTTCACCTGCGGGATCTCCAGGTCGGCGGCGACGTGGCCGATCGAGCAGTAGGAGACGCGGCCGCCGCCGTACATCTTGGCCCAGGCGACGGGCATCACGCAGCCCTTGGTCCACGGCGCGTGTTCGCCGGAGAACATCGTCGTCGCCAGCACGCTCACGCCGGGATCAACGTGCAGGTAGTACTGCTCGCTGGTGAGCGTGAAATGGTGCAGCCCGGCTGTGATCGGATGATTCGGATCGCTGATCTGCACGGCGTAGTCGATGATGCCGCCGGGGTGCGCGACGAACTGCCCGCCGACCATGAACTGGTACTCGGTGCTCACGCGGAAGGCATCCCCCATCCCGCCGTGCCACCCCGCCAGCCCCACCCCGCCGCGCACCGCCTCCGTGAGGTTCTTCTCGCGCTGCGGCGACAACTCGCCCATCGTCCAGCAGGGGACGATGACCGCGAACTCCGCCAGCACACCGGCGTCATCGAAGATGCTGAGTGAATCCTCCACGCGCGTGTCGAGTCCGCCTTCTGCGATCAGCGGCGCGATCGCATCGACGCACTGTCTGGGTTCGTGGCCTTCCCACCCGCCCCAGACGAAGAGCGCTTGGCGCGGCATGATGGGTCTCCTGCGTTGGCGAGGCGGCAATCAGACGGGCGGGCATTCTACGTCACGGCGAGCGCCCTCGCTGGACGCAGCGCGCCGCGAGCCGGTACCATTGCTTCTTTCGCCGCGGACTCGGAGATGAGCAGCATTCGCCAGAGATATCGCGCCTTGCGGTCGCAGGTTCCCGAGGCGGTCACGATCGTGCTCGCCGCCAAGACGCGCACGCTGGACGAGGTGCGCGAGGCGCTCGACGCCGGCGCCACCGACTTCGGCCACAACTACGTGCAGGAAGCGGCGGCGATGATCGCAGCGCTCGGCGCTGACGCCTCCCGGGCCCGCTGGCACATGATCGGGCACCTGCAGAAGAACAAGATCAACCAGGCGCTGCCGCTCTTCGACGTCGTGCAGACGGTGGACTCGTTCAAGAGCGCCGAGGCGATTGACAAGAGGGTCGAGCGCGCGGGAAAACAGAACCTGCCCATCCTGCTGGAGATCAACGTCGCGGGCGAAACGGCGAAGGCCGGCCTGACGCCTGAGCAACACGAGCCGTTCGAGCCGTACCTGCTCGATCTGGTACGGCAGATCGCATCGCTGCAGCACGTGCGTCTCGACGGCCTCATGACCATGGGGCCGGCGCACGGCGACGCCGAAGCGATGCGGCCGTACTTCCAGCGCGTGCGGCGCTGGCTGGAGGCGTGCCGGTCGCTGCATCTGCCCGCGGCCCCGATGTCCGTACTTTCGATGGGCATGACCGAATCGTACGAGGTGGCGATCGAGGAGGGGTCGACTATGATCCGCGTAGGCACGCTCGTTTTTGGAGAGCGCGAGGTCTGAAAATGTTCCGAGGATCACATGAACGACTCCACCGCGAGCAGGCGGCCGCTGTACAAGACGCTGCTGCTCTGGCTCGCTTCCATCCTGATCATGGCACTGCTCTTCGTGTTTCAGACGCGTACGGGCCCAACCTATCCGCTGGACGGCGTGGCGCAGGTCAGCGAGGCGACAATTCCCTTCAGCCTGCTGCGCAGCGAAGAGACGCACGAGGAGTTGGCAATACGAATCCAGGCGCCCGAGCCCATCGAAGGAAGCGTGCGCTACCGCCGTTACAAGTCGCACGATGAGTGGACAAACGCGCCGATGCAGCGCCTGGGCGATGAACTTTTCTTCGCACTCTCACCGCTGGAGACAGCGGGCAAGTACGAATATTACGTCTACCTCGCCGCGGGCGATGAGACCGTGTCGCTCTCCGGCGAGGAGCCCGTGGTGGCGCGCTACAAGGGCCGCGTCCCCCCTGCGGTCCTGATCGCGCACATCGTGTTCATGTTCGTGGCGATCCTGGCGGCGATCCGCACGGCTCTGGAGGCGCTGACGCCGCGGGCGCACCTGCGGCCGTACATCTGGACGACACTGGCCATCGTCTTCATCGGCGGGCTCATCCTCGGGCCGATCGTGCAGAAGTACGCCTTCGGCGCCTACTGGACAGGCGTGCCGTTCGGCAACGACCTGACCGACAACAAGACGCTGATCGCGTTTCTCGGCTGGCTGCTGGCGGCGGTGATGGACCTGATCGGCAAGGGCCGGCGAGCCTTCACCATCTTCGCCGCGGCGCTCATGCTCGCCGTCTACTTCATCCCGCACAGCGTCATGGGCTCGGAGCGCGACTATCGCGCCGATCCTGCCCAGGTCACGCCTGCGGAACAAGCGACGACCAGTGCGCCCGACGCCGCGCCCGCGCAGCCGCAAGAAGACAGGCCTGTCCCGCCCGCCTGGGCCCAGGCTGAGGCGCCGTGGCTGGTCGATCACGTGCAACTCACCTTTCCCGAGCGTTTCGTCAAGGCGGGCGAAGCGTACTTCAACCGCGACGCCACCTGGATCATCTTCCAGGCGATCGAGCAGCCGGCTGAGGGCGAAGAGGTCGATGCGTTTTA
>CAZZPX010000586.1:0-2567 GCA_964655955.1 uncultured Phycisphaerales bacterium
ATCGAACCGGGGCTGTACTGCAGAGCGATCGGCGGCGTGCGCGTGGAGGACATGGTGATCGTCGGCAAGTCGGCGTGCGAGAACCTGAACACGATCGATCAGGGATTGACGTGGAAGTGAGCACCTGGCCCGTGATGGGCCGCGGCTCCAATTCACCCCGGCATGCCGGAGGCTATGTGGGAGCAGTTCGCTCGTCCTCGCCCTGTTCGTCGAGTTGGCGCAGTTCCTCTTCGCTGAGCGGCGGGGCTTCGATGGCGCGCTGGCCGCCGCGGCGCACGCGCTTGCCGCGGATGAGGTTCTCGCCGCCGCCCTGGCTTTGGGACGCGGCCTTCGCGCCCGAGCCGCCTTTGCCGCCCTTTGCCGTCGCCGACCTCTTGCTCTTGCGGTACTCACCGGACTTGATGTCCGCGAGATCCGCCCGCTTGCGCGCCCGGAAGACCAACTGAATCGGTATCTCGCCGAAGGGCAGACGCTCGCGCAGCGAATTCAGCAGATAGCGTCGATAGTGCGGCGTAAACTGCTCGGGATCATTGACCATCAACGCCAGCGTCGGCGGTGCAACGCCCACCTGCGACGCATAATAGAGTTTCGCCACCTTCCCCAGCTTCGATGAAGGCCCGCGCTCCTCGAAGATCTCCTTGATGACCTCATTGAGCCGTGCCGTCGGCACGCGCTCCTGCGCCTGGCGATACAGCGCAAAGGCCGTCTGCAACATCTCGCTCAGCCCGTCCGCCTTCTTGGCACTGATGAAGGCGATCGGTGCATAATCCAGCCCCACAAGTTCCTTGTCGAGATACTCCAGATAATCGTCAACGGCAACCGGCGACTTGCTCGTCGCGTTACGCTCCTCGACCACATCCCACTTGTTCACGACGATCACGCAGGGCTTGAATTGCTTCTGCACTTCCTTGCTGAGCTGTTTGTCGACCTGGCTCACCTCGGTGGCGGCGTCGAGCAGGAAGAGCACCACGTCCGCCCGGCGAATCGAGCGCAGGGCCCGGTGCAGCGCATACCATTCAACGTCGTCGGCGAGGCTCTTGCGCTTGCGCACGCCCGCCGTATCGATGGCGAGAAAGCTAATCCCGTCCCTGGTGATGCGCACGTCAACCGCATCACGCGTCGTGCCCGCGATGTCCGAAACGATCACGCGCTTTTGCCCGGCGAGGGCGTTGATGAGCGTGCTCTTGCCGGCGTTGCGCTTGCCGATGATGGCGAGCTTGACGAGATTCTCTTCGCGCTGGCGATCCTCATCGCCGACGTCTGGCACAGCCTCGTACAACTCTTCGAGGAACTGCCGCCGCAGATAACTGTGGGCGGCGGAGATCATCAGGGGCGTGCCCATGCCCAGGCGGGTCATCTCGTAGGCGTGCTGCTCCCAGTTCTCGCCGTCCACCTTGTTGGCGACGAGGAGGATGCGCTTGCTCCCGGCCCGCTGGCGCAGCAGCCGCGCCACGGTCTCGTCGAGGGTCGTGACACCGGCCTGGGCGTCGACGACGAAGAGGATGAGATCCGCCGACTCGATGGCCTCGCCGATCTGGGCCTCGATATCGTGCGTGAGCAGGCTGAGATCCTCGCCGATGTCGGTGAACTGCTTGCCGTCCTCGGTGTACACGCCGTAGCCGCCCGTGTCGGTAAGCTCGACGAGTTTGGACTGGCCGACCTGGTCGGGCGGGTCGAGTTCGATGACGGTGCTGACGCGATCGCGGGTGACGCCGGGCGTCGGGTCGACGATCGACACGCGCGCCCGGGCGAGCAGGTTCATCAGCGAACTCTTGCCGACGTTGGGCCGGCCGATAATGGCGAGGCGTGGGAGGGCCATAGCGGAAAGTGGAGGCGATGGCGGGGAGGCGGGGAAAGCGGCGGCCGGCTGACACCGGTCCGAGAAGCCGCGGCAGGGCTTCGCCCGCGCTCCCAATCGACATGAACCGAATCAGGTGAGGCGATCTCGCATCGTCATCCTTGAGCGAACCCGCCCCCAATTCGATCTAAGGAGGTGGTCCCTGCTGCGCTGCCCCCGGCGCCCGCCGGCAAGCGGCAACGACGCGGCGGCTGGAGTGACTGGCGGAGACGAATATGAGCGGGCCACCAACGACGCAGGCGAAGCGGGGCTTCACGCTGGTCGAACTGATCGCGGTGATCGTCGTCCTGGCGATCTTGGCGGGCGTCGCCGTGCCGCGCTTCTTCAGCCATCGCCAGGAAGCCCTCGAATCCGCGGAGGCGGCGGTGGTGGCGGCGGTGCGCAGCGGCATCTCCACCTTCCAGCTCAACGAGTCGGTCCAGGGCGTGGCCGCCTTCCCCGAGGCGTTGGACGGCGTCTCCGCGGGTCAGGCGGCAGCCTTCAACTCACCACTCTTCGCGGCGGTGCTCGATCAGCCCGTCACCTCCGGCTGGTCCAAGGGCGACTCCGAACACGCCTACGTCAGCCCGCTCGGCAATATCTACGAGTACTCGCCCGGCACCGGCGCCTTCACGATGGTCAGCGGCTCGCTCGAGAATGGCTTCTTCGGCCCGGGGAACGGCGGCGGCTCCGGCGGCGGCGCGGGCGGCGACGACGAAGGATCCGGCCA
>CAZZPX010000587.1:0-2565 GCA_964655955.1 uncultured Phycisphaerales bacterium
GTGCCGCACGTCGGCGAAGCGATCTCGCGCGTAATGCCGTAGATCACGTCCGTCCGCCCCCGGGGCCTGCGGCTCGACCTGGCCGAGGCTGGTCGGTGCAAGCAGGCACGCCGCCGCGACGAATGAGCACCAACAACGCAATTCGGGCATGGACGACACTCCTTGTCTGCATGGACACCAGTCTAGCTGAATCGGCACGATCCGCCCTCCATCCGCCGCCTGGACGCGCCGCGGCCCACTCTGCCGGCCGCGCACATTGCTTCTTCACTGCGATCCCCCTAGGATCGATCAACCCCGGTTAGACAAGAAGCCAGATGGATTACGCAGGAGGATGCAGGTGGCTGCACCAATTGTCGAACATATCACCAAGCGACTGCTGGTCATCGACGGCGCGATGGGTACGACGCTGCAGGGATACGATTGTGATCTCGAGCGCGACTACCTAGGCCAGGAGAACTGCAGCGAGGCGCTCCTGAAGACGCGCACGGATGTCGTGCAGGAGATTCACGAGAACTTCTTCAAGGCTGGGGCGGACGCCGTCGAGACGAACACCTTCGGCGCGGGGCGGCATGTCTTGAGCGAATTCGGGCTGCAGGACGAGGCGTTCGAACTGAACAAGCTCGCTGCGGAACTGGCCCGCGCCGCGGCGGAGAAGCACACGACCAGCGACAAGCCGCGCTTCGTGCTCGGCTCCATGGGCCCCGGCACGAAGCTGGCCACGCTGGGCCAGACGACGTGGGACACGTTATACGAAGCCTATCGCGAGCAGGCCGCGGGGCTGATCGCGGGGGGCATCGATGCGCTGCTCATCGAAACGTGCCAGGATCTGCTGCAGATCAAGTGTGCCGTCAATGCGGCGATGACCGCGCTCGATGAGGCGAAGAAGACGCCGCAGGATGTCCCCATCATGGTCAGCGTCACCGTGGAAACGACGGGGACGTTGCTGATTGGCTCGGACATCGGGGCGGTGATGGCGTCGCTGGAGAACTACCCGATCTTCAGCCTGGGTCTGAACTGCGCCACCGGCCCCAAGGAGATGACCGAACACGTGCATCGGCTGCTGAAGAACTGGCAGCGGCCGGTCAGTGTCGTCCCGAACGCGGGATTGCCCGTCATGGAGGAGGGGCGGACGAAGTACCCGCTGGATCCCGAGCCGTTCGCGCAGGCGGTGTCGCACTTCGTGGATCTCGGCGTGCGCATCGTGGGCGGCTGCTGCGGCACGACAAAGGAACATATCGCGGCTCTTGCCAAAGCAGTCGAGAGCAAGGAGCCGGGCCAGACGAACTACGAGGCGCCACGCCGCGCCGTCGCCAGCCTGTACAACTCCGTGGAGTTGGAGCAGGACACCTCGATCTTCCTGATCGGCGAGCGCACCAACGCCAACGGCTCGCGCAAATTCAAGCGCCTGCTCAGCGAAGAGGACTGGGACGGCCTGGTCTCCATGGCCAAGCAGCAGATGCGCGAAGGCAGCCACGCCATCGACGTCTGCGTCGATTACGTCGGCCGGGACGGTGTGCGCGACATGCACGAACTGATCTCGCGCATCGTCAAACAGGTCGACGCGCCGCTCGTGCTGGACTCGACTGATCCGAAAGTCATCGAGGCGGGCCTCAAGCTCGCGGGCGGCAAGTGCATCGTCAACTCGATCAACCTCGAGGACGGCGAGCAGCGCTTCGACGATGTCTGCCCGATGCTGAAGAAGTACGGGGCGGCGGCGATCGCGCTGACGATCGATGAGGACGAGCAGGCGGGTATGGCCAAGACCGCTGACCGCAAGCTCGAAATCGCCGAGCGCATGCACGACCTGTACACGAATAAGTGGGATCTGGACGAACGGGATCTGATCTTCGATCCGCTGACGTTCACGATCTGCACGGGCAACGATGCGGATCGCCGGCTGGGCCTGGAGACGCTGGAGGGAATCGAGCGCATCAGCAAGCGATTTCCCAACTGCGGGATTGTCTTGGGCGTGTCCAACATCAGCTTCGGGCTCAAGCCCGCCGCTCGCATGGTGCTTAACTCCGTCTTTCTGCACGAGGCGACGCAGCGCGGCATGACCGCTGCCATCGTGCACGCCAGCAAGATCCTGCCCAAGAGCAAGATCGAGGACGAGCACTGGCAGGCGGCGCTGGACCTCATCTACGACCGGCGCGAGGGCGGCCGCGACCCGCTCATCGAGTTCATCGAACTCTTCCCCGAGGGCGCCGAGCAGCAGATGTCGAAGATGGACGAACTGCCGCTCGAGGAGCAGCTCCAGCGCCACATCATCGACGGCGAAAAGGAGGATCTGCACAAACACCTTGACGAGGCGCTGAAGAAATATTCGCCGCTCGACATTATCAACGAACACCTGCTCGGCGGCATGCAGGTCGTGGGCGAACTGTTCGGCAGCGGGCAGATGCAGCTTCCCTTCGTGCTGCAGAGCGCCGAGGTCATGAAGATGGCGGTGGCCCATCTCGAGCCGCACATGGAGAAGGCGGATTCGCAGAGCAAGGGCACGATCGTGCTCGCGACCGTGCGCGGCGACGTGCACGACATCGGCAAGAACCTCGTCGACATCATCCT
>CAZZPX010000588.1:0-2563 GCA_964655955.1 uncultured Phycisphaerales bacterium
CTATCTCAACCCCGCCAACTGGGTCGAACCCAGCGGCGGCCGCGGGGCCTGGTGGCTTGCCAAGGGCGTGACCATGAACAACCTCCGGGCTCAATTCATGACCTGGTCGGATGTGATCAGCGGCGTGCTGCTCATCTTCTTCGCCTGGCGCGGCCTGCGGCCGAACCGCCCCGTGTCGCTGTGGATCTGCTGCTTCATCGGCATGTGGATCACCTTCGCGCCGGTGCTCTTCTGGGCCCCTACCGTTGGGGCGTATCTCTCCGGCACGATCGTGGGCATGCTGGCGATCGCGCTTTCGATACTGATCCCCGGCATGCCCAACATGATCATGTACATGCAGCACGGCCCGGCCACGCCGCCCGGCTGGAGCTACAACCCCAGTTCCTGGCCGCAGCGCTGGATCATGATCGCCACCGGTTTCGCGGGCTCTGTCGTCAGCCGCTATCTTGCCGCCTTTCAACTCGGCTACATCGACTGGGCGTACGATCCGTGCTTCGGCAGCAGCACGGTGACGGTGCTCAACTCCGACATGAGCCGCATGTGGCTTATCAGCGACGGGGCCCTCGGCACGCTCAGCTACACCTTCGAGTTTCTCATGGGCTACATGGGCTCGCCCAGCCGCTGGCGCACCATGCCCTGGATGGTGACCTTCTTCGGCATCCTCGTCATTCCCCTGGGGCTGACGCACATCTTTCTCGTCATCAGTCAGCCCGTCGTCGTCGGTGAGTGGTGCACCTTCTGCCTGCTGGCGGCGGCGATCATGCTCCCCATGATCCCCCCCGAAGTTGATGAGGTCGTCGCCATGGGGCAGCACCTCGTCGACGCCAAGCGCCGCGGCGACAGGGGCGGTTCGCTCTGGAAGATCTTCTGGAAAGGCGGTACGGCGGAAGGATGCGAACCGGACCAGCGCAGCCCGGAACTGATCGACCTCTCGGTCAAGCCGTGGCAGGTCTTCAAGGCCAGCATCTGGGGCATCAGCTTCCCGTGGACGCTCAGCATCAGCACCCTCATCGGCCTCTGGTTCATGGCCCAGCCAGCCGCTTTGAGTAGCAGCGGAGACCACGCCGCGACGATCTTCACCGTCGGCAGCGTCGCGGCCACCACCGCCGATGTCTTCCATCTCGGGGGCGCGCTCATCGTCACGTGCAGCGTCATCGCCATGGGCGAGGTCGTGCGCCTGCTGCGCTGGCTCAACATCCCGCTGGGACTGATCCTGGCCACCGCTCCCTGGCTGGCCGGCGGCGACGCGATCCTCAGCGCAGCGCTCGGCAGCGTCGGCGGCATGGCCGTCGTACTCCTGAGCCTGCCCCGCGGTCCGCAACGCGAGCGATACGGCGCCTGGGACCGCTTCGTGCGGTAATAGGGCGCGCGTTGACCCACTCGGCGACCTTGGGTCCGTAACCCGTGTCATAGTTGAACAGAAGCGGCACGCCGATCAGATCCGCAACGGGATTCTGCAGCTTCTGCGCGATTTGTCGGCCCCCGCGACGCCATCCGCCGAAGCGCCTCCCGCTCCAGCCAGCGCCGCGGACTCGTCAACGTCGAATGCACCGACCAGCCGGGCGTCGGCTACGCCGCATAGGGGATTCAACTGATCGGAGGCGATGATGCGCGAAGAGGGAGGCAGGCCTCCTGGCGGTCGGCCAGGCGATCGTTCCGCGCGATGTGCCGCCGCTGGAACGATGTTCACTCGGCAACGAAGAAGCAGGCGGGCGGCTCCTGATGCTGAGCGGCGATTCGCTCGTCCTCGGCAAGACCCGCGACCTTGCCAAGATCGTGGCGTGGTCGCTGCCGCGCACCGACGACAACGACTACCGCACGAGACAAGTCTCTCGAAAGCAGTGCGTGCTGAAGTTTGATGAGTTCGGTGTCTGAGTGGTGCACCGCGGCTCCGTGAATCCGACGCTGCTCGACGGTGCTCCGCTGGCGCCGCGTTGTCGGCTCACGTTCGAGCACGATGCCGTGCTTCGCGTTCCCGACGGGCTGGAGCTGGCGGCCCCTGCCGAACCTGCTGGCGGACATGCGTCGCATCACGTGGGCAGCCATCCAGCGCGGTGCCGTGCCGCAACCGCGAAAGCGGTCAGCAGCTACGACGCGATGCGGTATACTGCGTGGGAGAGGGATCACCCTTGACGAAAGCACTTGCTTTCGTTCCGCCGAAGTAGGAACCGACATCATGTCTGCACGCACGCTCGCCCCGACACTGCTCGCCTTTGCGGCAGTGGTTCTTCCTGCCTGCGCTCCGCCACCCGAAGCGACCACGACGGGCGACACCGAGGCGATTCGACTGATGACGCTCGACCCGGGGCACTTCCATGCGGCCCTCGTGCAGAAGCAGATGAACGACGCCATATCGCCGCGCGTCGACGTCTACGCCCCCGCAACGCCGGATGTCGTCGATCACCTGATGCGAGTCGAGGACTTCAACACGAGGGCGAAGGACCCCACGGCCTGGCGATTGTACCTCTACGAGGGCGACGACTACCTCGAGCGCATGCTCGACGAACACCCGGGCAACGTCGTGGTGATCTCCGGCCGCAATCGCAAGAAGGCGGAATACATC
>CAZZPX010000589.1:0-2561 GCA_964655955.1 uncultured Phycisphaerales bacterium
CTTCGGCGGCAACTTCGCCCTCTTCCCGGCGGCGACGGCTGACTTCTTCGGCAACAAGAACGTCGGGAGCAACTATCCGCTGGTCTTCCTCGCCTACGGCGTGGGCGGCATCGTGGGGCCGATCCTCGGCGGACGCATGGGCGACGCCGCCGCCTGGCAGATGGCCTTCATCCCCGCCGGCATCGCCTGCCTCGTCGGCGCGGTGATCATGATCGCGATGCGGCCGCCCAAGCCGCTCACCACCGACACGCAGAAGCTGGCGGCCCAGGCGGAGGCGAAGATGGCGTAAGCGGCGTGCGCTGCGGGGAGTGCGAAACGCGGCAGAGCCGCGGCGCTTCGTAAGGAAGCGATCCGCACACGAACGTTCGCGCGTCCCCCGCCGCTACGAAGCGCCGCGGCTTCGCCGCGTGTCGGATCGGCAACGACGTCATCCGCCAAACGGCGCCACAAGATTCCAGTGCTGCGCCCGCAGCCCCGCCTTGATCGGATTCGTCTGCACGTAACGAATCGCCACCAGCATCTGCCGCAGTGAAACAATGAACGGGCACCAGTGATTGCGCGCCCAAGGCGAGGGCGTCCTTCCTGATGCTGAGCGATGGGCTGCAAGCGGGTGAAGCCCCGCATCGGTCAACTGCCGCGTCGCCTTCGCCTTCAAATGCTTGGCGATGTCATCGCAGTGCCGCGGGTGCCACGCCATCACCAGGTGAACGTGCTCGGGCAGAATCGCCAGGGCGTGGACGTGGTAGTTGTGCTCGGCGACGGCGACGCCGAAGCCGCGGGCAATAGCGCGGGCCTGCTCGCCGGTGAAGTGGACCGGCGGATAGCGCAGCGACCGTTTCGCCTCCAGTCGCGCTTCGATGTCGTGTGGAAGCGCGACGACCGAGCGCGTGGTCGCGAGCTTGGTCGCCTGTCCGTAGCGCAGCAACTGGAACTGGCGGATCGTGTCGGACCAGGAGCCGCGCGGGTCGTTGGGGAGCCAGAAGCCACAGGCACTGAAGATGAAGTGGAAGCCGAGGATGGGGTCGCGGTGGGACATGGGCGGTCTCCTGGTCGACGTTGTGTAGGGAGTTGGGCGTGGACGAGTGTTTGCGCGTCCCCGCGCCCCTACGAAGCGCCGCGGCTTCGCCGCGTGTTGCGCTTTAGGTGGCGTCTTCGGCGCGCTCGCGCACCGCGGCGAAGGGCACGCGCGCCAGCGATCCAAACAGGTCGTGCTGCGTCAGCTTCGCCTTCGTCAGCCAGGGCGTCGACACGCCGCAGAGAAACCGCGCCAGGGCCCGCGGGTCGCGCAGCTCCTGCGCGTGCTCCCGCCGCAGCGCGTCGGCCTGGCGCCAGACTTCTTCGTCGATCTTCATCGTGCGCCGTTTCGGCAGCTTCGCCGCCGCACCAGCGCACCAGAAGCAGTGCCCGCACGGGCTTCGCTCCTCGCCGAAGTGCGCGCAGAGTGCTGCGACCTGGCAGCCGTCGCGCTCGACGAGATCCACGACCTGCTGCAGGCGCTCGACTTCGCTCTTCTCGCGCTTGAGCGCCCGGTCATGCAGCTTCTTCGCCAGCGCCGCCAGATCGCCGGGCCGCCTCAGCACGCGATAGCGATGCCGCACGCCCGCCGCCTGCACCTCAAGCATCTGCTTCTCACCGAGGTAGTCGAGCGCCGCGACGATGCGATCCCGCTGCGTCTTCAGGTCGCGCGCCGCCTGCTCGAGGTCAAGATCGAACCACGTCTTCGCCTTGCGGGCGTGGCGGAGCACGCCGGCGAGAAATTCGCGCCGCTCGCCCTCGAACTGCTCCAGAATCTCCTTCGACGATATGAGCGGCTTGAAACGGTAGCTCGCATAGAAGGGCGTGCCGCCTTCAATGTGCCCGAGCAACTCGAGGTACGTCAAGAGCGTCCGCGCCACGAGCGCTCGCAGATCGTGCTCGCTTGAGAGATCGTAGATGCTCACGTCAAACTCGTCGCCCCGCGACAACACATCGCGCACCAGCGCTTCGACTGCGGCGAGCGTCGGCGTATCCCCGTACACGAAGTTCTCCAGCGCGTTCAAGTCATCCGCGCAGGCGAGCATCTCGCACAGCGCCGCCTCGCCGTCGCGCCCGGCCCGGCCGATCTCCTGCGAGTAGTTCTCCAGGCTCTTGGGCAGGTTGTAGTGATAGATGTAACGGATGTTGGCCTTGTCGATCCCCATGCCGAAGGCGATGGTGGCGACGACGATGCCGCTCTGCGAGGCGAAGAACCATTCCTGCGTGCTCGCACGCTCCTCCGCTTCCATCCCCGCGTGGTACGCCCTTGCCTCGAACCCCGCCTTCGCCAGTTTCTCCGCCACCTGTTCCGCTGTCCGTTGCAGCGTCACGTAGACGATCATCGGTCCGGCTTCGCGCTCGCGCAGGCGCTCGACCAACGCCGCGTCGCGCTCCTTTTCCTTGACCGGCGTGAGCAGGAGCGTCAGGTTCGGCCGGTACACCCCCGTCCGCACGGCGCACGCTGGATCGATCGCAAAGGCGCGGCACATGTCGTCGAGCACCTTTGGCGTCGCCGTCGCCGTCAGCGCCAGCACCCGCTCCGCCTT
>CAZZPX010000590.1:0-2559 GCA_964655955.1 uncultured Phycisphaerales bacterium
GCCGTGCACTTCCTGCGCTGGCATGCCGCTGTCCCCGCCGGTCAGGGCCAGCCTGACCTGACGATCGAGCTTTCGACGACCGGGGCGGCTGGGCCGTTTGCGGTTGTGGCAGCGGGCGCTCCCGACAACGGCCGCTATCAATGGAGCGTGCCGGATGGAATATTAACATCAGACGATTGCTACCTGCGCCTGACATTGAATACCGATCCTAAGACGACAACCGTCACGCCGGGCCCCTTCACGATCTTCAATCCTGATCCCACGATTCCCGGCGACCTGGACGGCGACGGCGACGTCGACCAGGCCGACCTGGGCCTGCTCCTGTCATGCTATGGTCAAAGCGACTGCGGCGATATCGACGGCGACGGCGATACCGATCAGGTCGATCTCGGCGCGCTGCTGGCGAACTACGGCTACGGCATGTGAACGACGCTGGCACAGCAGGAGAGATTTCGCCGCGCCGAGCTTCGTTCAGGAACGTTCCCCTGCACTCCCTTGCGCTGTCCGCATATGCTCGACGCCTTCGGGACTGCCGACGACGACCATCCTGTCCTCGGGCTTCAACGCTTCGGAAGCGCGCGGCGAGGTGATCTGAGCGCTCCCTCTGCGGATGCCGATCACCGTCACGCCGTACTGATTCCTCAAGTCGAGTTCAGCCAGTGTCCGGCCCGCCCAGGGGGAATCCGGGTGCACTTGGATCTCGTCGGCGTCAAAGGCGCTGAACTGTTCCTGGGGCGATCCCAAGTCGCGTTGCCGAAGCTGCTCGACGGCACGGTCGGCCGCTTCCGGCGGACAGACGAGGATCATTCGATCACCGGGATAGAGACGGAAGTCAGGGCCCGGATTGAAGCTGATCTTGCCGGCCCGGCTGATCGCCAGCACGGAAACACCAAGCTCCCGTCGAAGCTCCAACTCGCGCAGCGTGCGCCCCGCCAGCACGGAGCCCGGCTGGAGAGTCACCTCCTCCAGGACGGCCGGCCAGTCGCGCAGGCGGGGCAACACCTGAATGCTGCCGGTAATGGTTTCGACTGCCTGTTCCGCGGCATCGGAAAAAGGCTCTAGCACGAGATGGGCGCCGAGACGACGAAACTCCTCCGCCTCCCCCGGAGTAGCCGCAGTGAGGGCGATCCGCCCGGCGAAACGCCTCTGACGCAGCAAGCTCACCAGCGCCCGGTTGATCTCACGGTCGCGAATAGCGCAAATCACCCAATTCGCTCGATCCAGGGCCAACTCGCCGAGCACCTCCGGGTCCGCCACATCCCCGTAGAGAACCGCTAGCCCCAGACGTCGACCGCGCTCAAGCGCCTGCGGATCGAAATCGACAACCAGCATCCGCCAACCGTGCTCGCGCAAGTTGGCGGCGATGGCGCCGCCGTAGTTGCCCAGGCCCATGACGATGATCAGATGATCCGCCGATTCCATCGAGGCCACGTCCGCCTGTGATTCGCGGTAAGGATTGGCGCGCTCGAACACACCGAGCCAGGGCGACAGCCGCGCATATAGGGGCCCTGCGTAGAGAATCATGTAGGTCGACGCGAAAATCGTCACCAGGCCGACGAGCGTGATCAAGGCCATGGCGGTGCTGTCGATATGGCCGAGGTTCATGCCAAGGGCCGCGAGGATGAGCGAGAACTCGCTGATCTGCGCCACGGCCAGGCCCGACATGAAACCGGTGCGCTTGCGGTACCCCATGAAGCCCATGATGACCATGACGATCACGGGGTTGCCGATCAACACAAAGATAGAGAAGACGATCGCCTTGCCCAACTCTGCCTTGAGGCCGGCGAGATTTAATTGTGCTCCGAGGTTGATGAAGAAGAAAAGCAGCAGAAAGTCGCGCAGGACGACCAGCCGCGCGCCGATCGCCTCCCGCTGCTGGGTGGGCGCGAGGGAGACGCCCGCCAAAAACGCTCCAACCTCCTTGCTGAACCCGAGCAGGTCGGCGGTGGCGGAGAGCAAGATGGCCCAAGTAATGGCGAAGAGAACCAGCAGTTCCTGTGACCGCGACAGGTAATCGAGGACGCGGGGCAGCACCCAGCGCATGAGCGCCGCGATCGCCACAACCAGCAGGACTCCCTTGCCCAGAACCCACAGCGACTGAACCAGCAGTCCTCCTTCCGCCTCCGGATCGCCGAATGCCGTCAGCGAGATGAGCGCCAGGATCGCCACGATGTCCTGGATGATGAGAAAGCCGATGGCGATGCGGCCGTGCAGGGAGTCGATCTCCTTCTTGTCGGAGAGGAGCTTGACGATGATGATGGTGCTGGAGAATGTCAGCGCCACCGCGACGTAGACCGCCGTCACAACTTTCAGACCGAAGGCGAGGGCGATGAGAAACCCGATGAGGGAGGTGAAGACAACTTGCCCCAGTCCCGTCGCCAGGGCGACGGGACCGACGGTGCGGATCATCCCGATATCAAGGCGCAGACCGACGACGAAGAGCAGGAGCGAAATGCCGATGCTCGCCAGCAGTTCGATCTGCTCTGGATCTTTGACCAGACCCAGCGCGGAGGGGCCGACCAGGATATCGCCGGAGAAGGAGGTCGCCGCGTTCGGATC
>CAZZPX010000591.1:0-2558 GCA_964655955.1 uncultured Phycisphaerales bacterium
ACCTCGTCTTCTCCACCCTGCACACCAACGACGCGGTCTCCGCCGTCACCCGACTCATCAACATGGGCATCGAGCCGTTCCTCGTGGCGGCGATCATCCGCGGCGTCATGGCGCAGCGCCTGGTGCGCAAGATCTGCCCGCACTGCAAGACCACCTACGAACCCAACGCACACGAGCTGCGCATGCTGCGCGTCGAAGAGGCGCACGACCTCGAGCTGTTTCACGGCACGGGCTGCTCGCGCTGCCGCGCCACCGGCTACGCGGGGCGGATCGGCATCTTCGAGCTTTACACTCCCGACGTCGAGGAGGGCGAGGCGATCTCCCGCGCCGCGCACATGCACGAACTGAAGGAACTCGCCTCCCGCAAGGGTTTCCGCGACCTGCGCGAGGACGGCATCGCCAAGGCGCGGGCAGGACTGACCACGATTGAAGAAGTGCTCTGCGTGACCTCCTAGAAAGGAAATGACGAATGGCGAATGGCAAATGACGAGAATCAGGCACAACGAACGTTGTCCGACCAAGCGACGCCTGCCAGGGCCCTTCATTCGTCATTAGTCATTCCGTCATTCGTCATTCGATTCTCTCATGCCCAACTACCGTTACAAGGCGCGCGACCAGAAGGGTCAGCTTCAGACCGGCGAGATCAATGCCGCCAGTTCGATCGACGCCGTGCGCAAGCTGCGCTCCGAGGGACTGGTCGCCAGCGACGTACGACTCAGCGCCGGCGGCGTCAATCCGGAGCGCCTGCTTCTCCAGGAGGCTGGCCGCAACGTCGATCGCGAAGAGGTGATCGCCTTCTCGCAGCAGCTTGCGGTCATGGTCGACACGGGTGTTCCCCTGGCGGAAGCCCTGGATGCGATTCTCTGCCACGCCAAGCCCGGACCGTTCAAGCGCATTGTCACCTCCCTCACTGAGCAGGTGACGGCTGGTTCGAGCTTCTCCGCGGCGCTGGAGCGCTGGCCGCGCGTGTTTCCCTCGCTCATGGTCAGCATGATGAAGGCCCCGGAAGCCTCGGGCACGATGGGCACCATGCTGTCGCGTCTCGACGACTATCTCGGCAAGGAGCGCACGACCGCCAAGCAGATCAAGGGCGCGCTCACCTACCCCATCGTGATGATGACGATCGCGCTCATCGTCACCGTCTTTCTCATGGTCTTCGTGCTGCCCCGCTTCGCCGGGATCTACGCCTCGCGCTCCGCGGCCCTGCCCCTGCCCACGCAGATTCTCATGGACATCAGCGGCTTGCTCATCGGCCACGCCCTGCCGCTGGCCGCGGGGGCCGCGGGCCTGATCACCGCGCTCGTGTTCTTCTTTCGCAGCAGGCGCGGGCGCGTCGTCGCCGACTGGCTGCGCCTGCACCTGCCCGTGGTTTCGGGCATGTATCGCCAGCTCTATCTCACGCGCAGCACCCGCACCATGGCGACGCTCATCGAGGGGGGCGTCGACCTGCTCAACTGCATCGCCATCACGCGCGGCGTGACCGACAACATCTATTACCACCGCTTCTGGGACGAAGTCGTCACCTGCATCAAACAGGGGCGGAACTTCTCCGAGGTCTTTCGCACCTGCGAGTTGTTCTCCCCGATGATCGGCCAGATGATCGAGGCCGGCGAACGCTCCGGCAACCTTGCGGACGTCATGGAGAAGATCGCCACAAGCTGCGAAGAAGAACTCGACGAGGCGGTGAAGAAGACGACGCAGTACATCGAGCCCCTCATGATCAGCTTCATGGGCGTGCTGGTGGGCTCGGTGGCGATCGCCCTGCTGCTGCCCATCTTCTCGGTCAGTTCAGTCGTGGCGCAGTAGCTGCGTTCATGCAGCGGCGCTGCGCCGACGCCGAGCCAGCAGCAGCGTCGCCACCAGCGGCGCTGCGCTTCCCGGCGCGGGCGTGAACTCCAGATCGTCGAACGACATGCCGAAGTCCGGCCCGGTCCAGCGCGCCTCGAAGCGCACGATCCCCGGCGCGGCGATCTGAAGCATGGAGTACGGCGAGCCGTCCCACAGGCCGGATTGTGCCAGGCCGATGCTCTGGTCCTGGGCGTTGAATGCCTCGAGTTCCCAGGAGTCGTTGTCCGGCCCGCCGGAGTCGCCGCCCCAGAGGCGGATGAAGTTCTGGGGCTCATCGAAGACGCCGGTGACGGGCAGCGTGTCGCCCGCGTCGCCCCACTGATCGTCCTGGTAGATGAGCGAGGCGATGGCGTTGACGGGGGAGTGGAAGCTCGCCGCCTGACGGTTGTTGGCGAAGATCTCGACCACGCCGTTCGGCGCCGTCAGCGTCACCCCGCCGAGATTCTGCCCGTGCAGGTTGTCGAAATCGGCGTACGCTTCGAAGTCGATGAGCGTTGCGCCGGCGTCGGGCGCGGCGGCGAGAGCAACGGCGAGGGAAGCGAGCGCCAGGGCGCGTCGCGCGGGTGCGGTGCGGTTCATTGCAGGGTCTCCATGCGGGAGTGGATGTAGGCGCATTCCCGTGCCTCACGGCGAAACGCCACGGCAGCGCGGGCGCTGCTACGGCGACGCACACAGGGGAATGCGGTATCAGAGTCGCTACAGCCACTAGC
>CAZZPX010000592.1:0-2553 GCA_964655955.1 uncultured Phycisphaerales bacterium
CTGTCGGTCGCGCAGTGAGCGTTTCGCAGAACGCCGGTGTGCGGGCGCTGCTCGTCCACGCCCTCCACGACCGCGCCAGGCAGTTTTACGAGCACTACGGTTTCCAGGAGTCGCCGCAGCATCAGATGACGCTGATGCTGCGCTTGAACTCGGTCAAGGCTTGACCGAGCCTGCACGCGATGCGGCGCTTGGCTTCTGCGGTGGACAGCGTTGCCACAAAAACAAAAGGGCATCTATTTGGTTTTGCTTCGTTGCCACTGACCGGCACAGCAAAATCGATCGAAATATGCGCAAATCGCTCAGCTATGCGACTGACTCGCATCGCCAGGCCATGAGACGCTCGTTTCCGTTCGGTATTTCACTGACCTGTCGGGTAGCTTTGAGTCTCGTCGTAACATACCAAAGGTGCCGCATTCGGAGGATGTCATGTCACCGCGATTCACGTTGCTTGAAGCGGAAGCGCTGAAGCTCCCACCGGAGGAGCGCGTGTCGCTCGCAGACCGCCTGCTTGCCAGCGTGGCGTCGAACAGTGAAGTGGAAGAAGCCTGGGGGGCGGAGATTGATCGCCGTCTGGCAGATGTAGAAGGCGGCCGTACCGAAATGATTTCAGCCGAAGAGGCAATCCAGCGCGCCAAGCGTGCACTGTCGTGAAGCTCTCGCTCGCGAGCGAGGCTGAACAGGAATTGGTCGAGAGCGCGCGGTTCTATGCTCGCGAGGCGAATGCAGAACTTGGCCATGCGTTCATCTCCGAGTTCGAACGCTCGACAGAGCTGCTTCTCGCGCAACCTCACCTTGGTTCCGTTTGGCGCGGGGTCGTGCGTCGGTTGCCAATGCGTCGGTTCCCATACAGTGTCGTCTACTACCTGCGTGAATCAGAAGTCCGTGTCCTTGCGATTGCTCACCAAAGTCGCAAACCTGGGTTCTGGCGTGGCCGTTCGTAGAGTTCCGTGTTGTCTGCCGCGATGTAGTCGGCGATGGCTTCGAGATCCTGCTCGGCCAGCGGGGTGAAGGCCAGATGCATCAACGATCAGTTTGCGCCGCGTACTTGACCTCAAGGCGATCGAACACCGCATCGGCAGGTCTGGCGGAGCCGCTGGCACGGCCAGCCACGATCTCGGCACGCAGGGCGTCGAGTTCGACCTGCTTGCGCTCCTCGTGTTCCTCCAGCATGCGCAGGCCCGCCCGTACGACCTCGCTGACGTTATTAAAGCGCCCACTTCGCACCTGATCGCGGACGAAGGTTTCGAAGTGATTGCCAAGGGCGACGCTGGTGGGCACGACGCGGTTCCTGATTGTTAACAACAGTTATTATGTGCCGCATCCCACCTGATGGTCAACGCACGGAATTGTTGAGGCGTTCCGTCACGATCTCCAACGCTCGTTGCCAGCGCCGTCACGCAGCGATCAAGGTTGCAGAAAGACGAACTCACAACTTCCGCGTGTCAGTATCAATTTCGGTTCCGACTGTAGAACCGGATCTCCGGCGAAAAATACTGTGCTTCGCAGCAGAAAGAAGCTGAGGAAAAGCGCTGTATCGGGAGGAGCCGTCTTCGACACGAGGGAACCTGGCCGATCTGCGATCCCTGGCAGCTCTACTCGATGAACACCGCCTGCGGATCCGCCGCATCGATGGCCCGATCGAACCAGCGCTGGAGGGTGCCGTAGTACGAGTCAGCGATACGATCGTGCACATCGGGTGAGAGAGATCCCCGAAACGGTGCTCCAGCAGGCGCAGCAGGGCTTTCTGTTGCCCCTCCTTCACCCCACGGCGTCGCTCTTCCTTGAGAATGATGTCGGGAAACATGGTCTCGATCTCCTCCAGCTCCAGCTGACCTGCACCCGGTACGGCGCCAGCCGGGTGACGAGGCATTCTCCGTGTGGTCTGCGCGTTGCAGTCATCCCGGTGTTACTCGCGCAGACCTTGTTTTATGGTGTCATTAATGGCATCTTATGATAAATGGCGGAACTCGACGACATCCTGCGGCAGTTGAAGATATCGCCTGCCGACGTGCGCTTCCGCGACTTGAAGAAGATCTGCGAGCACTACTTCGGGGCGGCACGCCAGTCAGGGTCCAGCCACGTGGTCTTCAGGACGCCCTGGCCAGGTGACCCCCGGGTGAACATCCAGAATGACAAGGGCCGGGCGAAGCCGTACCAGGTCCGCCAGGTGCTGAAAGCGATCGAGAAGTTGAAGGGGCAGAATGATGAAAGTTGATCACTACACCTATCGTGTCACCTGGTCCGCCGAAGACGGTGAGCACATTGGCCTGTGTGCAGAGTTCCCCTCCCTGTCGTGGCTTGCAGGCACCCCCGAAGATGCGCTCGCCGGTATCCGCTGTGTCGTCGCTGAAGCCGTGCAGGACATGATGGCGAACGATGAACCGGTGCCCGAGCCGATCGCGTCGCGTCGCTACAGCGGCGAATTCAAGGTACGGATTCCGCCTGAACAGCATCGACGCCTGGTCATCGAAGCGAGTGAGCAGGGCGTGAGCCTGAACCGCCTGGTCAGTGCAAAGCTCGCTGCATGACACGATATTGATCTGATTCTCCCCG
>CAZZPX010000593.1:0-2550 GCA_964655955.1 uncultured Phycisphaerales bacterium
GGAGTTGAGCTTCGTCGTGCCGGGGAAGATCGAGATCATGGCGGTCGAGCCGGAGCAGCTCGTGACGCGCGGGCAGCTCCTGGCGCAGCTTGACGACGCGGTGCAGCGTCAGCAGGTGCGTCTGGCGGAGATCGCCGCCTCCGACGAGTCGCGCATCGACGCGGCGCGCGAGCGCCTGGCGCTGGCGGAACGCGACCTGGAGCGCGTGCAGGAGGCGTTCGACCAGGAAGGCGTCACCCGGAGGGAACTCGACGACGCCCAGACCTCCGTGAACATCGGCAAGATCGAACTCACCAGCGCCCGCTACGAGCAGCAGCAGAGCCAGGCGGCACTCGAGCGCGAACGGGCTCGCCTCGACGAGATGCGCATTCTCTCGCCGATCGACGGCGTCATCACCGACACCGTCGTCGAGGTCGGCGAGAGCACGGAAGAGCTGCGCCCGGTGTTGCGGCTGGTCAACATCGACCCGCTCTGGTTCGACGTAGCGGTGCCGGCCCGCTTCGCCCGCAGTGTACGCCAGGGCGATGAGGCGACGATCGGCTGGCGCGATCTGCCCAACGAGGAGGTGCTAACGGCCCGAGTGCTCTTTGTCTCCTCAGTCGGCGACGCGGCGTCGAGCACGCTGCGCGTGCGGCTGGAGGCGGCCAATCCGCGGCTCATTCCCGCAGGGCAGCACGCTGTCGCTCGTTTTACCGCCGGCCTCGACGGGTCCGAGTCGGATGAGCCGGGACGACAACCGACGCATTCGCCCTGAGTCGCCTAACATTCGCCTACGCTCCGATCGGACATCCGCCGCTGGACACCCCGGGACGCAGCGGCCGATCGGCGAAACCAACTTCCAGGTACACGTACAGGTACACCAGAGCTTCAACGGAAGCGAGAAAGGGACGCAACCAGATGGCCGAGACCAACCCCCCCACCACGCCTCCCCAGCCACAGGGCGAGACCCGCGACATTCAGATCCGCGTCGATGAATCGGAGATGGCGAGCAGCTACGCCAACACCATTCGCACCTCGACCACGTTCGAGGAAGTGATTCTCGACTTCGGCCTGAACATGCCGGTCGCCGGGCAGCAGAACCAGATGGTCTTCAAGGTGCACAATCAGGTCATCATGAACTGGCAGGGCGCCAAGCGCCTGGCGCTCAGCCTCAGCCAACTCATCCGTGCCCGCGAAGAGCGCTTCGGCGAGATCAAGCTGCAGGCGCCCCAGCCGCTTGACAAGCAGCAGCAATCCGATTGACGCGCAGACGTTGAACCGGGCGGGCGGCGCATCGAGGCGCCGTCCGCCGCTTTCACTGCAGAGACGCCGTGGACGAACAAGTCGCCGCCATAACGACCACGCAGCAACAGCAGCAGGAACGCCGCATCGACTCGGCCAGGAGCATCGAGACGTTCCTCGCTGACCTGCTGCGCTGGCAATGTCAACTTGTGGGGGCGGCGGCTGGCGTGATCTATCTGCGCCCCAGCCGTGAACGCCAGGATGGCATCGCCTCCACCTGGGGACCCAACGGCGGCGCAGCGTTGCTCAACGAGGCGAACCTGCAGCGCTATCAGCGCCTCGGCGCCCGCACCGTCCAGCAGGACGAGGCGATCATCGAGGAATTCGACGCCGGCGAGGGGCTCTATACCGGCAGCGCCACGCACCGGGTCATCGCCTGCCCCTTGCGTAGCGCCGAGATCACGCACGGCGCCGTGATCGTGCTGGTCAGCGCCGCGCTCGCGCCGGCGGCGACGCGCGACGCCATCCTCAAGCTCGATCTCTCCGCGCGTCGCTTCGAGGCGTTCATGTGGCGGCAGCAATGCCTCGCCGAGGCCAAAGCGAAGGTGCAATTGCGCGAGACGCTGGAATTGCTGGACGCCGCCCAGCAGGGCGTGAACGCCGAGACCATGGGCCAGCTCTTCTGCCATGAACTGGAGCGGCGCTTCGGCTGCACGCGCGTGTCGATCGGCCTGGTGAGGGGCCAGGCGATCAAGATGGTCTCCGTGGGCAACACGGACGATTTGCAGAAGTACTCCGCCGTCGCCGAGTCCCTCGAGGGCGTCATGGAGGAGTGCGCCGACCAGGATGTCGAGATTCTCTACCCGCAACCCTTGCAGGAGGACGGGACGATCGATCCCGGCGAGCGGCGCGTCACCTACGCCCATAGCCAGCACAGCGAGAAGTTCGGACCGGTCTCGATCGCCAGCCTGCCCTTGCGCGTGTCGAACGACCTGGTGGGCGTGGTGGTGATGGAGCGCGAGCAGGCGGATCCCTTCCCGCCGGGCGCGCTGCCGCTCCTGCGGCTCGTCGCCGAGTACATCGGCCCGGCGATGTGGACGCGTCGCCTGGCGGATCGCAAGGTGCTCGCCGTCTCGCGCGACCGCTTCTACGAACTGGGTGAGAAGCTGGTGGGTCCTCGGCACACGACGCTCAAGCTCGTGGTCGCCGCCATTCTGCTCGCTTTTCTCTTCATGGTCATCGTTCCCGTGCCCAACCGCGTCGTCGCGGAGGGCACGCTCAAGGCGATGGCGATGCGGCAGATACCCGCGCCCTACGCCGGGCTGCTCG
>CAZZPX010000594.1:0-2548 GCA_964655955.1 uncultured Phycisphaerales bacterium
CACGAAGCGACCGACACGCATGAGGCACATTCCGAGGCAGGGCACGTGGTGTCGCTGCCGCTGCTGGCAGGCATCCTGCTGGTGCTGCTGTTTCTCACCTTCATCACCGTGGCGGTGACGTGGGTGGATCTCGGGGCGCTGAACGTATGGGTGGCGCTGCTGATCGCGGCGGTGAAGGCGAGCCTGGTGGGGCTGTACTTCATGCACCTGCGCTGGGACAGCCCCTTCAACGCCGTCGTGCTCATCTGCGCCCTTCTCTTCGTCGCGATCTTCATCGGATTCGCATTGCTGGATACAATGGCGTATCACTCGGAGCTGACGCCTCCGCGCAACGTGACGGTCTTTGAGTGAGGGCGAACCATGCATGCCGCCGCCAACAAGTCGCAGCCGATCGGGACCGATTACGACGCAGCGCGAGACTTTGAGACGCCGCCCGGCACCGGGGCGTTCGGCATGGTGCTGTTTCTGGCGTCGCTGAGCATGCTCTTCGGGGCGGGGCTGCTGGGGTACGGGATCATTCGCAGCCGGGTGGAGGGCGTGGATCTCGTGGGTCTGCCGCTGCCGCTCTGGTTCTCGACGGGCTTGCTCGTGACGAGTTCAGCGTTTCTGCACTACGCGGTGCTCAGCCTGAAGGCGGGGCATCTCGGCGCGTTCCGTACTGGTCTGCTCGTGACCTTTCTGCTGGGCCTGGCGTTCTGCGTCGTGCAGGCGCCGGGGCTCTACGAGATGGTGAGCATGCATCGGGCGGCGGCGGAGTCGCACGTCTACCTCTTCGCCCTGATCGTCTTCCTGGTGATCGTGCACGGCCTGCACGTCATCGGCGGGCTCCTGCCCATGGCCGTGGTCGCGCGCAAGGCGTTCAACGATCACTACGGCCCGGAGAACCGCGAGCCGGTGCATCACCTGGCGATGTACTGGCACTTCCTCGACGTAGTGTGGATGGTGATGTTCTCGACGTTCCTCGTGCTGGGATAGAACACGACGGCGCGCCGATAGGGCCCTTGTTCGTCCGCGACGCGCCGATGAGCGCGTGCCCGGCCACATTCAGATATCGCAAAGCCGCAGACGGCTCTTATACGCTCGCCAGCACTTCCTTGGCGACGTTGGGCGGCAGGGGGCGATAGGCCAGCGGCTCCATCGTCGAGGAGGCCCGGCCGCGGCTGAGCGAACGCAGCGTCGTGGTGTAGCCGAACATCTCGGCCAGCGGCACCTCGGCGTAGACCAGGACCGTCGTACCACGGTCTTCGGTGCCCATGATCATGCCGCGGCGGGCGTTGAGGTCGCCGCTGATCGCGCCCAGGTAATCTTCGGGCGTGGTAATGGTGACCTTCATGATCGGCTCGAGCAGGTTGACCCCCGCCCTCTCGCACGCCGCCCGGAAGGCCAGCGCCCCGGCCTGCTCGAAAGCGACCTGGCTGGAGTCGACGGGGTGCGATGAGCCGTCCACCAGTTCGACGAGGACGTTGATAAGCTGATAACCGGCGAGCACGCCGGAGAGGGCCGCCTGGCGGACGCCCGCCTCGACGGAGGGGATGAACTCCTTGGGGATGGCGCCGCCGATGATCTTGTTCTGGAAGGCGACGTTCTCCTTGAAGTTCAGCTCCAGCGCCTCCGCCTCTTCGCGGGTGCAGGGGCGCAGGTTGATCGAGCAGTCGCCGAACTGTCCGCGGCCGCCCGTCTGCTTGACGAACTTGCCCTGGACGTTCTCAGCGTGGCCGACGACGGACTCGCGATAGGCGACGCGCGGCTTGCCGACGCTGACGTTGATCTTCATGTCGCGCACCAGGCGATGCTTGATGATCTCCAGGTGCAACTCGCCCATGCCTTCGATGATGGTCTGGCCGGTCTCATCGTTGTAGTGGCTGCGGAAGGAGGGGTCCTCGCGGCGGATGGTGACCAGCGCCTCGCCCAGTTTCTGCTTGTCCTCGCTGCTGTCAGGCTCGATCTACGTGGAGATGACCGGCTCGGGGAAGTCCATCTTCTCGAGAATGATCGGATGGTCCGGGTCGCAGAGCGTGTCGCCGGTGAAGGAGTGCTTCAGGCCCACGACGGCGACGATGTTCCCCGCCTCAGCCGTCTCCTGGGCGATGCGCTCGCGCGCGTGCATCTCGAAGATGCGCGAGAGGTTCTCTTTCTTGTTGTTGGCCGGGTTGTAGAGGCGCTTGCCCTTCTCGACCTTGCCGGAGTAGATCCGCATGTAGGTCAGATCGCCGTGCGCGTCGGAAACGACTTTGAAGACCAGTGCGGAAAGCGGAGCGTCGGCCGAGTGCGGGCGGGTGAGCTTCTTCTCGGCATCGTCGGGATCGACGCCCTCGACCTGCGGCACCTCGGTGGGGTTGGGCAGGTAGTCGACCACGGCGTCGAGGAGCCGCTGCACGCCGATGTTCTGCAGCGCCGCGCCGCAAAGGACTGGGGAGCACTTGCGGGCGATGGTGCCCCGGCGCAGGGCCTTCTTGAGGTCAGGCGCCTCGAGCGCTTCATCGTGGAGGTACTTCTCCATCAGCTCGTCGTCGAGTTCGGCGATCTGCTCGATCATCTTGTGGCGCCA
>CAZZPX010000595.1:0-1262 GCA_964655955.1 uncultured Phycisphaerales bacterium
GGTTATCCCGACAACCTGCACGTCTACATGTGCGGCAACAACAACACGTTTCTCACCTACGGCTTCTCCGATGTGCGGGCCGTCGTGCACAATCCGACGGGCTACGTCCAACTCTGGAGCGTCAGACCGTTCTTCGGCCTGATCCAGGCCAACCGCCTCCAGGGCTGCAGCCCGATTCACGCGGATCTCGATGCCGCCTTTGAGCTCGCAGCGCCCGCCTTCGAGCGCTTCCAGGACATCAGCGGCGATCTCGGCATCAGCGCCGTCACCACCAACAGCACCGACAACGCCTCGGGCTGGCATTGGGGCGACCTCAACAACGATGGCTACCTCGATGCCGTCGCGACGGGCACCTCCGCCCGCCGATTCCTCAACGTCGGGGGAGTCTCCTTCACGACCGGCTCGCTCGGACAGGCACGCCGACAGGGCGCGCTCGCCGACTTCGATCACGACGGCGACCTCGACTTCTGGTGCACCGTCACGAGCAGCTACAACGATGAAGCCTGGTTCGAGAACCCCGGCAACGGCGCGCTCGCCATCGTCGACGATGCTGAGTTCTACCCGCCGAACAACAACGAAGGCTGCGCCGCCGCCGACGTCAACGGCGATGGCTGGTGCGATGTCGTCATGTTCAGCGAATCGGGCAACTACATCGGTCATCTCACCGACGCCGATCCGCTCACCTTCGCGCCGACCAGCGCCGAGTCGTACGGCCTGCACGTCCCTGGCGGCTACGGCAACGGCGAGTTCTGCAGCAGCGCCGATGTCAACGGCGACGGCTACCTCGACTTCTTCTACCACCACGCCGACGGCAGGCTCTTCCTCTCCGATGGCGACGGAACCTACACGTGGAACAACTCCGGCATCTCCGTCGTCTGCGGCGACAGCGACAAGGCGGGCTCCGCCTGGGCCGACTACGACAACGACGGCGATCTGGACATCTACATCTGCCGGCTCGACGACAATCAGCAGGGCTACCTCTGGCGCAACGACGGCGGCGCCTTCGCCCTCGCCAACAGTTCAGCCGGCGTCACTGACGATTCCATCCAGCGCGGCTGCGCCTGGGGCGACTGCGACAACGACGGCGATCTCGATCTCGCCATCGCCACCAACGGCGGCGGCGTCAAGCTCTATCTCAACCAGGGCGACGGCACGTTCACGCTCGATGATGCCTTCGCCGGCGTCTCCGGCGACTGCCAGGACGTCTGCTTCGTCGATTTCGACAATGACGGCGATCTCGATCTTGCCGTGACGCGCACCAA
>CAZZPX010000595.1:1272-2547 GCA_964655955.1 uncultured Phycisphaerales bacterium
CGCCTCGCCAGTCATGTTCGAGAACCAGACCGACAACGCCGCCGCCCTCGCCGTGCGCGTCATCGGCGCAGGCGAACGCGCCACCAACCTCGCCGGCATCGGCGTGCGCGTGGAACTGCTCACCGCCGACGGCTCGACGCTGCTCGGGCAGCGCCACCTCGGCGTGGCGCGCGGATTCGCAGGCGCAACGCCCCTCTGGGCCCACTTCGGCGGCGTCGACACCGCCGGCAGCTATCTCGTTCGCGCCCACTTCCGCACCGGCATCGACGCGGCGACCGTCACTCCCGCCGCCGTCTCCACCACGATCGGCGGCAACGTGATTCCACAACTCCTGACCCTGACTGAGCCGCCTCCGCCCGCGCTCGACACGCAGATCATCGAGTGGTCGGAGGTGGAGCGCTGAGGACGTATCGGACGCGGCCGGCGGCGGGTCCGATCATGCGGGATTCCCCCGGGCAAAGCGGCGGCGGCCGGCACGGCAACGCAAGTCTTCCATCCGCCCCGTCGATACCACTTGCGAGAGATGAGGACAGGCATGAAGCGAACAGCGGCCGTACTGATTCTGGAGTCCGACCGGGTCGAACTTGTCACCGTGCAGGGACGCTCGGCCGGCACGGTGCACACGCTCGCCGATCAGCTCGACCTCGCGGACGACGGCCTCCGCACGGCGCTGCGCAAGCTCAAGCCGGCGCTCGCGGCGGCGGTGAGCGCGCAGGGGCTCAAGGGCTGCCGCTGCCTCGTGTACTACCGCAGCGCAGCCGCGGCCGTCCATCTCGTTTCCTCGCCCACCAAGAGCCGGCTGCATGCGGAAGAAGCGGCTCGCCTCGCGCTCGGCGACGCGCTGGGTTACCCGGCGGACGTTGCCGTCACCGACGCGGCGTTCGTCTGTCGTGACAACGCGGGCAAGTCCGCGCACGCGCTGGCAGTGGGCGATCGCGCCCAGACCATTGCCGCCATCTCCGACCTCGTGCGGGGCGCCGAATTGAATTTCGAGGCAGCCGTCCCCATCGATGCGCCGCTGCACGCTGCGCTCATCCGCCGAGCCGCCGCGCATGCCGACGCCGAGCCGACGGCGCTGCTGCACCTTGGTTTGCTCGCCTCGGCGCTGGCCGTGGCGGAGGGGGGCATGGTGAAGCTGTTTCGGCCGCTCGCCTTCACCGCCGCGCAACTCATCGCGGCACTGCAGAAGCCGCTTACCGCTTCGAGCGCGGAGAGCGCCTGCGACGGCGTCGAGCGCGACACCTATCTGCACGCCTGGCGGCAGCCGCGGATCGG
>CAZZPX010000596.1:0-2547 GCA_964655955.1 uncultured Phycisphaerales bacterium
AGGCGATGTGGCTCATGCTCCAGCAGGACACGCCGGACGACTACGTCGTCGCCACGGGCGAGATGCGCTCCGTGCGCGAGTTCTGCGACCTCGCCTTCGGACACGTCGACCTGGACTACCGCGATTACGTCGAGATCGATCCGCGCTACTTCCGACCGGCAGAGGTCGAACTGCTGCTCGGCGACCCCAGCAAGGCCAGGGCGAAGCTCGGCTGGGAGCCGCGCGTGTCGATCGACGAATTGGCGAAGATGATGGTGGAGTTCGACCTGGAGCTGGCGAAGCGCGAGCGAACCCTGCGCGACGCGGGCCACGACCTGCCCAAGTTCGTCGGTCACGATCAGTAAGTCGCCGGCAGGCTGTGTAGACCAGGCGCAGGCAGCAGGTCAAGAGGCGAATCCGCCGCGCGACGCCCCCGTGGCGGGCAGGCGAGGTGACTGTCCGCAGGGGGGCTCTGCTATAGTCCCCGGACCACCACACCACCGCCCCGAGAGGCCTTGCGCGGTATGGAACCGTGTGGCGCTCGGGGGCGGCGCCGCGCCACGCGCCGCCGCAAAAACGACGGGATCAGAGCCATGACAACGCTGCTGGACAAGGCGATCTACGAGCGGGTCGAGCAGGCGGGCCAGGAGCACATCCTTGCCTTCGTGGACGAGTTGAGCGAGGCAGAGCAGCAGCAACTCGCGGAGCAGATTCAGCAGATCGACTTCGCGGGGCTGGAGCGCCTCGTGGAGCGGTATGTCCGCAGCAAGCCTGACGTTGCGATTCCTGCCGACCTCGAGCCGGCCCCGTATTACCCCGCCGACGCGACCGCCACGGTGCGCCCGTACGACTTGCCGCGCTACCGCGGCGCGGGCGAGGCGTTGATCGCCGCGGGTCGGGTGGCGGCATTCACCGTGGCGGGGGGCCAGGGGACGCGGCTGGGCTTCGACGGGCCGAAGGGCGCCTTCGCCGGCGGACCCGTGACGGGCAAGCCGCTCTTCCAGATCTTCGCCGAAGGCGTCCTCGCCGCCGGCCGGAAGTACGGCACCACCATTCCCTGGTACATCATGACCAGTCCCCTCAACGACCGCGCCACCCGCGACTTCTTCGCGGAGCACGACTTCTTCGGCCTGAGCCGCGCCGATGTCATGTTCTTCCAGCAGGGCGTCATGCCCAGCCTCGACATGAAGACGGGCAAACTCCTGCTCGCCGAGAAAGGCAAGATCGCCACCAACCCCGACGGGCACGGCGGCAGCCTGCGCGCGCTCTTCAACTCCGGCGCGCTCGACGACATGGAACGACGCGGCGTCAAGTACATCAGTTATTTCCAGGTCGACAACCCGCTCGTCGCGGCAATTGATCCGCTCTTCGTCGGCCTGCACGCCGAAGCGGAAGACTCCTCCGCCGAAATGAGCAGCAAGATGGTGCAGAAGGCGGGACCAAAGGAGAAGGTCGGCGTCTTCTGCCGCGCCGGCGGGCGGACGATGGTGATCGAGTACTCCGACCTGCCCGATGACCTCGCCCAGGCGCGCGACGAGGCGGGCAACCTGCGCTTCAACGCCGGCTCCGTCGCCATTCACGTTCTGAGCGTGGACTTCGTGCGGCGGCTGAACCTGAGCGAGGCGGGCGTGGGTGGGTTCTCACTGCCTTTTCATCGCGCAGAGAAGAGGGTTCCCTACGTCGACCCGCGGACCGGTGAGAAGGTCGAGCCGAATGAGCCCAATGCGGTCAAACTCGAAGCGTTCGTCTTTGACGCGCTGCCGTTCTGTCGGAATTCGATCATTCTGGAAACGCTGCGCGAGAACGAGTTCGCGCCGATCAAGAACGCCAGTGGCGTCGACTCCGTGAAGACGTCGGCGCAGATTCAGTCGAATCGCAACGGCGGCTGGCTCGAGGCGCACAATGTGAAGGTCCCGCGCCGGGAGGACGGCGACGTCGACGCGGTGATCGAGATCAGCCCGCTCACCGCGCTCGAGGCGAGCGATCTTGCCGGGCGCGAACTGCCCGGCGATGTCGAGCGCGGCGCGAAGCTGGCGCTGTAGGCGCTCGGCCTCCCGCCATCACCGATGCGGCGTTTGCTGCTGCACGCGGCCTATACTCACTATCAGCCGGGACGCGGACCCGGGCTCGGCACGAGACGATCGCGGAGCCCCACGGAGGCGCCGGGGCGGCGAAAGCAGAGAAAAAAGGCGGATTCATGCACATCCGAGACGTTCTTTCCAATCATCCCACGACTTTCTCCTTCGAGTTCTTCCCGCCCAAGCAGGAAGAGACCTGGGAGACGCTCTTCGGGCGCATCGCGGAGTTGGAGAACCTCAAGCCTTCCTTCGTTTCCGTCACCTACGGCGCGGGCGGTTCGACGCGCCAGCGCACGCACGATCTCGTGGTGCGCATCATGCGCGAAACGAACCTCGACGTGATTCCGCACCTCACCTGCGTCGGGCACACCGCCAACGAGATCAACGAAATCATCGAGCGCTACGCCGAAGCGGGCGTCGCCAACATTCTCGCGCTGCGCGGCGACGCGCCCAAGGGATGAAGGTCGCGCGGCAGTCACATCGTTCATTC
>CAZZPX010000597.1:0-2545 GCA_964655955.1 uncultured Phycisphaerales bacterium
GCGCGTCGCCTCCTTCAGCGCTTCCTCAAGCGGCTTGCGGTTCATGTAGGTCCCGACCATCTCCTCCATGGGGATGAAGACCAGCGTGGGCACGTCCGGGTCGAGGTCGCTCTTACGCGCGTTCGACTTGCTCTGCTGACTCTCCGAGGTCGCGGCGTCATCAGAGGCAGCGTCGTCGCGCACGATCTTCGTCAGGTCCGCCTTCGGCACCCAGTGGATCTGCACGATGCCGCCGATCTCCAGGCGGAACTTGATCAGGTTCTCCTGTTCGTCGAGGATCGTGCCCTGCCAGACGCGACCGTCCTTGAAGCGAATCTCGTCCGCGAGGGCCTGTCCCGGCGCGCCCAGGGGCGCGAGGATGACGAGCGCCAGCGCCAGCAGCGGCGTCCATTTCATGATTCTCTTGAGCAGATGTGCCGTCATGTCTGCGTTCCTTGTGTAGAGTCCCACTCAACCGATTGAACCTTGCTTGCGACCGGTGTATTCCGGCGGCCGCTCGCCTACGGCCTCTGACTCTCGTTGTCGATCTTCTGTTCGCGCTTGATTTCATCGTGCAGCAATTGCAGCCGCATCATGAAGCCTTGCCCAGGATCGAGCACTTCCTCATAACGCCGCACCAGCGCCATCACCTGCTCGATCTCGCGCAGGATGGACCCGCGCAGTCGCGTGCGCTCCGGATAATCACCGCGCACCTGGCCGCGCCGGCGCTGGATCTCCTCGAGTCGATCGCGGATGCGCGGCACGTCGCGTTCGATGCCTTCGCTCCAGCGTGCGATCTTCTTCTGCGGCAGACCGTCGATGAGGCGGAACTTGCGTACGCCGAGCAGGTCCATGAGTTGTTCGACGGTGTCGGCGGTGCCGTCGGAGACGCGGAGGCGATAGGCCATTTCGTCGTCGAGGTTGAGCACGTCGTTGCGTATCATGGAGCCGGCGAGCGTGCCGCCGCTGCTGATGCCGTCCTCGAACTCGCCCTGGCCGCTGTCGGTGAGCAGGAACTCGCCCGAGGTATCCTCGTGATAGACGGGCTGGCCGCCGACGAGGTCGACGGAGAGAACGTACTCCTCGATGACCATGGCCTTGACCAGCCTGGTGTCGTAGCCGCCGCGGATGGCGATGCCCTCGACGTGTCCCATGGTGGCGGAGATCCACTTGGCCTTGATCATGTCCGTGGCGTTGACCTTCTTGATCTCGTCGTCGAAGTTGGTGATGCCGCCCATGATGCCGTCGCGCGTGAAGTAGATGTCCTCATCGACGAAGGGGAGCAGCCCCGCGCCCTCGAGCGCCGTCTCCACCCAGAAGACGACATCCGGGCCGCTGTCCTCCCACTTGTCGTGGATGTACTCGCGGAAGACGTCGAAGACGTCCTGCAGACTCCAGACGTTGCCCTCGCGGCAGTCGAGCTTCACGATGACGTACTCCGCCTCGGTCCGTTCCACCGCCTCGAGCGCCTCGCGCACCGGCGTCTTGGAGATGTTGATGCCGAAGCGGCCGTCGAGATTCAACAGCACGACCGGCACGGCGTCGGGATCGATCGAGTCATCCGTGATGATCGTCTCATCCTCCCGCGCGTCGTCGAGCGGCTGGTCGTACTCGATGTAGATGATCTGCGACTTGGGGAAGGTCATCTCCTGCGGCTTGATGTTGCCGATGATCACCTCGATCACTACTTCCGTGTCGGTCTCGGAAATGATGTTGCCGGTGATCTTGGAGTTGCCCCGCAGGTAGAGGATGTCGATGGTCTTGGCGGTCGCCTTCGCCTGGGCCTCGTCGTCCGCGACGGCGGCGGGCGGGGCGGCGGCGACGGCGCAGAGACCGCCAACGAGCAGCAGGACGAGCGAGCGAATGAGGGGTGATCTGTTCATCACGGGCTCCTTGAGGTCGACCCCATCTGGCCGGGCGCCACGAACCGCACAGCGGGAGTCAACTGGAAGCGGGCGTACGGGAATGACTGAGCCGGGGGAACTCGCAAAACTTTTCGTAGTTGATTCTACCGATATGTCGACGGTAGGCACGGAAAATCCGACAGGAAATTGTAACCCCCACGTCGATATCAGGCCAGAGGCACGCCTCACCGGCCTGCAAATCCCCGGTTTACGGGATATCGGGCCTGGCGCGGCGCAGAAGAAAAGCCGCTCTGTCAGCGGCTGCTCAAGCGACCCCAAGGGGATTCGAACCCCTGTTTCAAGGATGAGAACCTTGCGTCCTGGGCCGACTAGACGATGGGGTCGACGGCGAAACAGCGTACCCGCTTTGATCGGCGAGTCAAGTACGGGGCCGCGGCCGCAGCATGTCTCAGCCGTCCTCCCGCGGCAGTGATTCGAGCGGGTTGATGGCTGCGGTCCACGCCAGGGTCGAGGCGGGCGGGAGGACGAGTTCGCCGTTCCCGTCCAGCAGGCCGCGACGCAGCTCGAGCAGCGTCATACCCCTGGCGCCGGCGTGGACGAGCCGTCCGGCGGGAGGCGGGGTCGGGACCGGCGGCGCCGGGCCCCGGCCGATCCACAAGGCCAGCAGCAGCAGGGCCGCGAGGAGCGTGCTTGCGGCCCAC
>CAZZPX010000598.1:0-2545 GCA_964655955.1 uncultured Phycisphaerales bacterium
GGCGTGCTCGTCGACTCCTACGAGGCGCACTTCGAGTCCTGGCTCGCACTCGCACGGGAATCGGGCTTCGAGTTCACCCGCGCGCAGTTCGCCGAGACCTTCGGCCGCACCAGCCGCGACATCATCCGGCATTTCTGGGGCGACAGCGTCCAGGAAGTGGAGATCGCGCCGATGGACGAGCGCAAGGAGGCGCTGTATCGCGACATCGTGCGGCGTGACTTCCCCGCGATGCCGGGCGCGGACGAGACGATCGCAGCCTTGCACGATGCGGGCTATCGTCTTGCGGTGGGTTCATCCGGGCCGCCGCAGAACGTATCGCTGGCGCTCGAGGCGCTCGAGTTCGGCTCGCTGGTCGATGCGCGCGTGACGGGTGCGGACGTCACGCAGGGCAAGCCGGATCCGCAGGTGTTCCTGCTCGCGGCAGAGCGCCTGGGGCGCGAGCCGGATCGGTGTCTGGTGGTGGAAGACGCCCCGGCGGGGATCGAAGCGGCGCACCGCGCGGGCATGGCGGCGCTCGGCTTCGCGTCCACCGGGCGCACGCGACGAATGCTCAGCGGCGCTGAGTTCGTCGCCGAGTCGATGCGCGAGATCACGCCGCAGCGCGTGCTCGAGTTGATCGAGCGCGGGGCGAAGCGCGGCGGTTGATGCGTGTGCGGCGCACCGGCCAGCACCGGCTATGTCTCCCATTCGTCCAATCGCCTGGGCCAGTCCTTCTTGAGCAGGCGCGAGAGGGAGCGATCGGCGAGGAGGCGCCCTTCGTTCTGACACACGGCGCAGTAGTTGGTTTCATTCTCGGCGTAGACGATGCGTTGCACGGGCGAGCCGCAGGTCGGACAGGGTTTGCCGAACTTGCCGTGCACCGCCATGCGCGGGTGAAAGGCGGTGACCTTCTCGGTAAAGCCGAACTTCGTGCGCCGCGTCTCTTCCCAGAGCAGTTCGGTCCAGTGCGCGAGCGTCGCTCGTGCCGCGGCGAGAAGGCGTGCGACCTCGTCGCCGGCGAGCGACTGCGTGAGGCGCAGGGGACTGAGGCGGGCGGCGTGGAGGATCTCATCGCTGTAGGTATTGCCGATGCCGCTGAACACATGCGGGTCGGTCAGCCGGCGCTTGAGCGTGCGATTCTCCGCGGCAAGCAGGCGCGCGAAGGATTCATTCTCGAGCGCCTCGATCTCGGCGCCGCCCGGGTCGTGAGTTCGCACGGCCGCGTCACCGCGCACCACATGCAGTGAAGCGCGCTTTCGCGTGCCCGCTTCGGTAAGAAACAGCGTGCCCTTCGCAAAGTTGAAGATGGCGAGGGGGCTTCCTGCGGGCGACTTCTCGCCGACGGGACGCCAGCGCAGGCGCCCGGCGATCATCAGGTGCAACACGAGGAAGAGGTCGTCGTCGAGCGCGAACACGATCCGCTTTCCGAGTCGCCGAATGCCGCTCACCTTTGCGCCCTCCGCCTCTTCGAGCGGCGGATCGACACTGCGCAATAGCGACGGCCCGCGCACGCGCACGGCTTCGAGGCGTTGTCCGACCAGAAGCCCTTCGAGACATCGGCAGTAGACGGTGACATCGGGTAGCTCGGGCATCGCGCGCTCAGTCTATCGCGGGCTGCCTTCACCCATCGAGCAGCGACCGGTGCATGATGTACGCGTCGACATAACCGAGCCGTTGGTGCTGGAACGCCCCGGGCAGGGTCGCGATGATGTCGAAGCCAAGGTCTTTCCACAGGGCGACGGCGCCGAGATTGGTCGCGACGACGAAATTGAACTGCATGGCGCGATAGCCGAGGCGGCGCGCTTCAGCGAGCGCATGTTCGCCCATGAGCCGGCCGACGCCGCGCCTCTGCTGCTGCGGGTCGACCATGAAGGCTGCGTTGGCGACGTGGCTGCCCAGGCTGGGCTGGTTCGGCGTGAGGATGTACGTTCCGACGACGTGATCGCCTCGGAGGGCGACATACGTCCGCCGCCCGGGCGGCAGCCAGGCCGCGAGGGCGGCATCGCGCTGCATGTCCGGTGCGAAGGCGTAGGTGTCGCCTGGGGCGATGACCCGTCGGAAGATGCGCCAGATCGCCTCGCCGTCGTCGGGCCGCGCTTCACGAATGTCGATGCCGGCAACATGCATGACGAGCACTTCCAGTACAAGCACCACTCAGCCGCACACCGCCGGAGGTCGACCGGCGCAGAACCTCACTTGTTCCGTGCATCACTGACTCGCGACGATCCGCTTCAGTTCCGCGCGCAAGTAAACTTCTGCTTGCATCGCCTCGCCGTCGAGCATGTGGATTTCGTACGGCTCGCCTGAGGTAGACGAGCGCGAGGCGATGTGTTCGATAAATGCCTCCGCCGAGTCGATCCGGTCGCCTGCGGCGTTCCACTTCAGTCGTAAGTGCTCTGCCGCCTCTACTGAACTGTATTGAACGCCGTTGCGAATGAAAGTCGCCTTCTCCAAAGCGGAGATAGCGCTGAGGAGGGCCTCGATCTTCTCATTCTCCGACAAAGCAGCCTTGCGCGCGTCGATAACGAAGACCGCGTGGTCCTCCCCCAGCAGCGAGTTGTCCAAC
>CAZZPX010000599.1:0-2535 GCA_964655955.1 uncultured Phycisphaerales bacterium
CGACAGCGTCGAACAGGAGATGCGCAAGCTCGGGCAGCTCGTCAACAGCTTCCTGCTGCTCACCAGAGTTCGTGAAGGCAGCGACGCCACCGCCAGCCACGTCTACCCGATCAACGAATTGCTCATGGACTGCGCCGAAGACTGCCAGTCCGTGGCGGAGCAATACGACGTCCCTGTCGAGCCGCGCCTGCTCGAGACGGAAGCGGACGCCGAGGCGGCGGTCCTAGGCGATCCCTTCCTGCTGCGCACGATGGTCAACAACCTCGTGCGCAACGCCCTGCGCTTCAGCCCGGAGGACAGCGTGGTGCGCCTGGCAGCGGAGGCGAACGACGGCTCGCTGCGGCTGAGCGTGCGCGACTACGGACCCGGCATCCCGCGAGAGATGCTGGATCACATCTTCGATCGCTTCGTGCGCGCCAAGTCCGGTGCAGCGCGCGGCCGCGGAACCGGGCTGGGCCTCGAAATCGCCCAGGGAATCGCCGAATTGCACGGCGGCCGGATCGAGGCGCGCAACTGCGACGACGGCGGCTGCGAGTTCACCATTTACCTGCGCGCGGCAGGCGCCGGACGGGCCGAAGCCTGCCCGACAGGTACAGCCTGACGGGCGACTGGGCGAAAAGATGAGCGGCCTTTCATCGCCGCGTCAATTGCGCTTCATCCGCGCCGACGATCCTTTAAGCAGTTTGCACGGCGGTTCGGTCCCGTGCCGCCACAGGCGGGCTGCGTACATCGCCTGCCGCTTTCTCGGAGATTGTCGCGTGCGTTTGTGGGTGATCGCATCACTTCTCGCTTCGCTCGTCATGGCCACGGCGGCGCTCACGCTCGAGGGAACCAAGGGTGTTGCGGGGCTCATCTGGCTGGCGCTGATGGTGAGCGTCCTCAGCTTCGTGACGGCGTTCAGCCTGCTTCTCGCCAGAGGCGTGAGCAGCGCGCACCGCAGATCCCTGGGACGCGAACTCGAGCGCCACTACCGCGACGAGGGCGCGGAGGCGCGTGACGACCCCGCGGGCGAACACGCCGTCGCGAGGCGAAACCTCAAATGAAGGCAATCTCACGCATCGCTCAGCAACGGCTCATCCCGGCGGGGAACAGTTGTGTGAGTTCCGCATGACGCCCGGGAACGGCGCGGCGGAAGAAACGAAAGGAGCAAGTCATGCTTTATTGGGCACTCGTCTTCTTCATTGTGGCGATCATCGCGGCGATCTTCGGCTTCGGCGGCATCGCAGCCGGCGCCGCCACCATTGCCAAGGTGCTCTTCTTCATCTTCCTCGTGCTCTTCCTGCTGTCGCTGATTGCAGGTTTGGTGCGCGGGCGACAGACAGTCTAGGAAACGGCCGGCACCGGCAAGCACTCAACTCAGCACAAGGAGCATTCAGCCATGCGCTTTGGAATACCACAAGATCTCTCAAACCGTAAGACCGCGGCGCGATCGCTGATCGCGCTCCTGGCAGCCGCCTCCCTCAGCGCGACACCCCTCGTGCTGAGCGGCTGCGAAGAGGAGAGCGAGTTTGAAGAAGCCGCGGAAGAGGTCGACGAAGGCCTCGAAGAGGCGGCTGACGAAACCGGCGACGCCATCGACGAGGCCACGGACGAGGACGTCTTCGACGACGACGGCAACATCGGCGGCTGACCTCCGGCGCCCGCAATCAAATGAGCAGCCCAACGATCACCTTTGAAAGGATCGAGAAATGCCGAATGCAGACGAAGTGAAAGGCAATCTGAAGGAGTTTCGCGGCAAAGTCAAGGAGAAATGGGGGGAACTCACCAATGACGATGTCGATCGGATCGACGGTCGCAAGGATCAGTTGGTCGGCATCATCCAGCAAAAGTACGGCAAGGAGCGCGCTGCGGCGGAGCGCGAGGTCGACAGCTTCTACAAGTCGATTTCCTGACGTCGTAGACGCGGCCGTAGACACACGAGAGTTCATGGCTCTGGGCCGGCCTGCTTCCGTCACCACAGCGGAGGCAGGACCGGCCCGCCCTGTAAGAACGGAACCGCTATGCTTGAGGTGACGCGCTTGGCCGCCGTGACGTGGGATACGACCTGGTGGGAGGACGCGATCCGCCTGTTTGCGGCCGTAGTCTGTGCCGGAGTCGTCGGTTGGGATCGCGAGTCGCGCGGTCACGCAGCGGGGTTGCGCACGCACATGATGGTATCGCTGGGGGCGGCGGCGTTCGGCCTGATCGCCTGCGCTCTCTTCGAGGCGCTCGACGCGCAGAACATCGCTTCCGGCGCGGATCCCATTCGTGTGCTCGCTGCAGTAGTCGGCGGCGTGGGGTTCCTCGGTGCCGGCGCCATCATGCAATCCGGAGAAAAGGTCAAAGGTCTGACCACCGCGGCAGGACTCTGGGTCGTTGCCGGGATCGGCCTGGCGTGCGGCGTGGGCTACTACACCCTCGCAGTTCTGGTCACGGCGGCGGCCGTGCTCACGCTCTCCTTCATGAAGCGCGCCGAGCGGCACGCGAAGTCGGAGTAGAGCTCCCTGGCATCGGCAAACCACTGTCGGATCAGTTCGCATGCCTGCCTCCGGTTTC
>CAZZPX010000600.1:0-2527 GCA_964655955.1 uncultured Phycisphaerales bacterium
CTCGACCCGCTCCGCGGCGAGTTCGTCAAGTACGTCTTCAGTCAGGAAGGCCAGCAGGCCGTCATCAAGGACGGATACCTCCCCGTCACTGCCAAGCTGGCGATGGAGGAACTGGAGAAGGTCAATCTCCAGCAGCGCAACTGAGCGCATCCCGGCCGACTCCAACGTGTGCAAGCAGAAGATCGCGCCCGAGGGCGCGGCCCGGGCACACGGAGCCGCAGCATTCGTTGGGTGGCGGCGGAAACGCCGTCACCCAACTTTCTCCCCACCTCCAGCGCCTGCGATGAGGACGCCATGAATCAGAAGTCATCCTTCACGGGCCGGGCACGCCATCGCAAGACGCGCGCCTCCGTGCGGGTCGCGGACCATCTCTCGCGCCTCCTCATCACCGTCGGGGGCATCGGCACGATCGTCGCCGTTACCACCGTCTGCCTCTTTCTCACCATCGTCGTCCTGCCCCTCTTCCTCCCCGCCCAGACGGAACTGATTGCGGCGCAGCGCGACCCATCGCTCGGCGAAGGACCCGTTCTGCGCATCGAGGCCGACGAATACCGCACGCTCGGCTACACCTGCGCCGCGGACGGCGTGGTCACCGTCTTTCGCGTCGACTCGGGCGAAGTGCTGGAGCAACGACAACTCTTCGAGGGACGCACCCCCACCGCCTGGTCGCTCAGCGACGCGGCCGACGCCGGCGTCGTCGGCTTCGCGGACGGTTCAGTGCAGGTCTTCCGCCTGAACTTCAGGACCGGCTTTCTCCGCGATGACCTCGTGCCCGAAGCGTACTTCAAGCTTGACGAAGGCGAGATCATCACCCACGAGAACGGCACGGTCGAACGCACCCCGGAAGGCCAGTTTCGTTATCAGCGCCTCGAACTCAGCCTGATCGGCAGGCCCAATCGGATCGGCGCGGGGCCGATTCGTGCGCTGGCGCACGCAGCGGGCGACGATTCGCTTCGCCTGGCGGCCTTGACGCACGATGATGCCGGGGGCGACGCCCTGCTGCTTCTGCAGGCCGAGTTGTCGGAAGACTTCATGACGGGCGAGGAGACATTCGAGTACGGGCAGCCGCGCGCGATGCCGTTCCAGCCGCGCCGAGAGGATCCCGCCTTCCTGCGCATCACCGGCATGGGCGACCACGTCTTTGCGATCTGGCCGGACGGCACGCTGTACCGCTACCGCACGGCCGACTTGAACGAGCTGCGCCTCGCCGAGCAACTGGATGTGGTCGAAGATCCCGCGCTGCGCGTGACGGCGACGGAGTTCCTGCTGGGCAGAACCACGCTGCTCGTCGGCGATTCGGGGGGCGGCCTGACCGGCTGGTTCACCGCCAACGTGCCCGACGCGGACTCGGCCGACGGCTTCGAACTCATGCACGCGAAGACCATGCGGAAGGCGGACGGACGCGCCGGGGCCGTCACTTCCATTCGCCCGGCCACGCGCCGGCGCATGTTCGCCGCGGGCTTTGAGTCGGGCGCCGTCGGCGTCTACTACGTCACCAGCGCCGACAAGATGAACTGGACGCAGTCGCCCGCCGCGGCCCCGGTCGAGGCGGTCGCCATCTCGCCCAAGGAGGATGGCCTGCTGGCGATCGTGGGCGAACAGTTCTTCCGCTGGGACTTCGATCCGCGCTATCCCGAGGCGAGCGCCAATTCACTCTTCACGCCCGTGTGGTACGAGGGATATCCCGAGCCCACGTTCATGTGGCAAAGCTCGGCTGCGACCGACGACTTCGAACCGAAGCTCAGCCTCATCCCGCTGGTCTTCGGCACGCTCAAGGCGACGATCTATTCGATGCTCTTCGGCGTGCCTCTTGCCTTGCTCGCCGCGATCTACACCAGCGAGTTTCTCGATCCCAAGTGGAAGACGTACATCAAGCCATCCATCGAGATGATGGCGTCGCTGCCCAGCGTGGTGCTCGGCTTTCTCGCTGCGCTCGTCTTCGCGCCGTACATCGAGAGCTACCTGCCGGCCACCTTGACCGGTTTCTTCACGATTCCGCTCGCTTTTCTCCTCGGCGCGCTCGCCTGGCAACTCCTGCCCAAGTCAATTACGATCCGCTGGGTCGGGCACCGTATCATCTTCGTCGCGCCCTGCCTGGCGCTGGGCGTGCTGCTGGCGTGGTGGGCCGGGCCGCTCATGGAGCAGCTTCTCTTCGGCGCGAATCTCAAGGCGTGGCTCAACGGCCTGCACGCCGAGCCGACGCGCGGCAACCCGCTGGGAGGTTGGGTCGTCCTGCTGCTGCCGCTCTCCGTGTTCGTGGTGGCGATCGTCATGAGCCTGTACGTGAACCCGGTGGTTCGTCGCCGCACGCAGGGCATGTCGCGTCGCAACCTGGCGCTCGTCGATATCGCGAAGTTCGCCGCCGGCGGCGTCGCCGCCCTCGTTCTCGCGCTGCTCGTGGGGTCAATGTTGAGCGGCGCCGGGCTGGATCTGCGCAAGCCCATGCCGCTGCTGGGCAACGTAATGGACACCTACGATCAGCGCAACGCGCTCGTCGTCGGTTTCGTCATGGCGTTCGCGATCATCC
>CAZZPX010000601.1:0-2526 GCA_964655955.1 uncultured Phycisphaerales bacterium
CGTCTCGACTTCGAGGAAGCCCGGGCCGATTTCCGCGGGCGGATCGGTGAGGAACTCCCGTACGGCTTGCATAATGCGGCTGCGCGTGCGAAAGGTCTGCATCACCTCCGGGTTGGTGTAGAGGTCGACGTAGCGGCGGCGGTAGCGCAGCTCCGGATCGGCGAGGCCCGACCACTTCTCCGGCGGGGCGGCGAGGCTCTTGGTGGCGATGGCGAAGTCCTCTGCCCACAGTGTCACTTCGCCGGTGTTGGTCTTCATGACCGCCCCGGAGGCGACGACAATGTCTCCGAGGTCGGCCAGCTTGGCCTGCTGGAACGGCACATCCTCGACATCCCGCTTCGACACCGCGACCTGCAGGTCCCCTGTCTCATCACGCAGCGTCAGCCACTGCAGCTTGCCGTTGTCGCGGTGCAGTACGACTCGGCCGGCAAGCTTCACCCGCGGCCGTTCGTCCACGATCTCGACCGCCGGATCGGTCTTGTGCGCCTGGCTCGTCTGCCTGTGCTGCTCGTGCGCGGCGTCGTCGAAGGCATCCCGGGCGACGGCGAGCGGGACTAGCCCCTCGGTTCGCTGTCCGTACGGGTTTACGCCCAGCTCGGCGCGCAAACGCTCCAACTTGGCCCGGCGATCGGCCTCGAGGCTGTGTACGGCGGTCTCATTCATGGCGGGCATCCTACACGGCGAGACGCAGCGAATCGATGCGGGACGCCTCGACTGCTGACGCACGCAGACCGGGCGAGTCGACGCTCGCGTTCACCCCAAACAGATAAGGCTGATCACCTGGTCAGATCCGCGTCGAAGGCGAGTCCGCTGCGGACGGCGGCACGGACGGCGTACCCGCCGGGCTCGGGGCTGAACCCGGTGTCGTCGGCTGCGGTCCCGAGCGCGACGACGTCGGCTGCACCAGCCGCGACTTCGAGTCGCTGCTGGCCTCACAAAGCGGCTTGACGCCTTCGCCCTCGCTGCACAGATCGGTCAGCGACACATTGCCGAACACGTTACAGACGGCGGCGATCGCTTCGTCGATCTTGCGATGCAACGGGCAGAGGTTCGGGCCGTGCGTCTCGAGGCCGACCGGGCAGGAGCGCAAACGCTCGACCGGATCGACGACATTCAAGACGTCCAGCATGTAGATCTCGTCCGCGGAGCGCGCGAGCTTGTACCCGCCGCCCACGCCACGACGACCGGTGATGAGACCGGCCTGCGAGAGCTGCTGGAGAATCTTCGCCAGGTAGTCCGCGGGCACCCGCGTGGCTTCCGCAAGTGTGCCGGCAGAGACGAGTTCATCCGGAGTGAGCGTCAGCCAGGCCATGGCGCGGAGGGCGTATTCAGCAGTGTTGGAGAGCATGGGCGTCCTCGAAACAAGGGAGTATAGAATCGGCCTCACTATATCCGGCTGGTCCAGGTTCGCCAACTGAAAAACAGACCAATCTATCCCGGAATCTGACAATTGTGTCCGAATTGCGCATCACACCATATCTTGGGGCAGCCGGCCCAATGCCGCCTCTCTTGTGGCCTCAACGGCGTATTCGGTGTCGAAATCTGGTTTTTTCCCGCCTCGCCGCTCGCCCAGGTCCCCGAGCTTTATTCTTCCTCCCATACTGCCGAAAACATCTTCGCCCCACAGGTTCTCAGGATCTTGCGATGCCCAACTCCATCAAGCGAATCGGCCTGCTCACCGGCGGCGGCGACTGTCCCGGCCTCAACGCCGTCATCCGCGCCGTCACCAAGACCGCCATCATGCAGCAGGGATGGAAGGTCTTCGGCATCGAGGACGGTTATCTCGGCCTCATCCAGAACCGTATCAGCGAGCTGACCTCCAATCATGTCTCGGGCATCCTGACTCGAGGCGGCACCATCCTGGGCACCAGCAATAAGGCCGACCCCTCCCGCTACGCCGTCGCCACCGATGACGAGGGCAAGCCCATCTTCAAGGACGTCACCGATCGCTGCCTCGAGCACATCGCATATCACAAGCTCGATGCGATCATCTGCATCGGCGGCGACGGCACCATGTCCGGGGCCAAGAACTTCGTCAAGCACGGCGTCAACTGCATCGGCGTCCCCAAGACGATCGACAACGACCTCGTCGGCACGGACATCACCTTTGGTTTCATGACAGCGGTCTACATCGCCACGGACGCCCTCGACCGCATCCACACCACCGCCGCCAGCCACCACCGGGCCATGGTCGTCGAGGTCATGGGCCGCAACGCCGGCTGGATCGCGCTCTACTCGGGGCTCGCTTCCGGTTCGGACGTGATTCTGTTGCCCGAGATTCCCTACGACCTCGGGAAGATCTGCGACTTCATTGCGAATCGCTCCGCGCACGGCAAGCGCTTCTCGATCATCTGCATCAGCGAAGGCGCCAAGCCCAAGGACGGCAAGCAGGTCGTCGCCAAGATCGACCCGACCAGCCCCGATCCCATCCGCCTGGGCGGCATCGGCGAACAACTCGCCGACGACATCAAGAAGTGCACCGGCATCGAGACCCGCACCACGGTGCTGGGCCACGTGCAGCGCGGC
>CAZZPX010000602.1:0-724 GCA_964655955.1 uncultured Phycisphaerales bacterium
TGCGACATCGACACCGGCTTCAGCATCGACGACAACGGCAACGGCATCCCCGACGAATGCGAGGAAACGCCCGGTGACATCGACGGCGACGGCGATGTGGACCAGGCTGATCTTGGCACACTACTCGCCGCTTACGGAGCGATCCTCGGCGATCCCAACTGGAATCCCGATGCCGATCTGGATGGTGACGGCACCGTCGGACAGGCCGACCTCGGCCTGCTGCTGTCGAATTACGGGGCGGGGGGCTGATCGGCAAGGCGCGACGCTGGCGTCGACGAGATCAATGGGGCGGGATTGCGCGCACTCCCGCCGTTCCGACACTGAATGGTAGGAGCGCTGCGAAGCGCACAACGCGTCCGTATCAACGCGGCATCGCCGCAGCGATTGCCGTTCGGATACTTCCCGGGAGCACGATTATGTCATTGAATACCCGCACACGAGGCCAGAGTCACCGATTTCCTTGCTGCACCGTTTCTCTGCTTGCGCTGATATCCGCGCCGATTTCTGCGACCGCGCAGAACACCGCTCACTGGACCAACTCCGGGGGCGGGTTTTCCTTGAACCGGCAAACTGGCTCAACGGCTACGTTCCACAGAAACTGGACAACGCCGAGTTTGGTCTCCAAGCGGGCGGTGCGTACACCGTCGTCTTCGAGGCGGAAGAGACGGTCGCCGACGTCGACGTCGACGAGGGCCAAGTGACCTTCTTCGGGAGGTTCGGGACT
>CAZZPX010000602.1:734-2512 GCA_964655955.1 uncultured Phycisphaerales bacterium
CCAACTCCCGCGGGGAGGAGCGTGATCTCGCCCGTGACGGCGTCGTAGATCGTGGCCATGCCGGGGCCGATCGACTCGACCTCGTTGCCCCGATGAGGCATGGGCAGGGGCGGGACTTCGTCAAGCGGCGGATGCGCTGGCCGCCGAAGCAGATCCGGACCATCAAGGCTGCGCGGCGGCAGAACCTGGTCGACCGCTTCAGCCGCCACGTGCTTCGTCGGAATTGCCTGAACCTGCTGGGCGCTCAGCGCCTCGGGAAGGAGAACGGCGGCGGCGACGCCGCAGAAGCGCAGGCATCGCTGCGCGTGCCGATTCATGGTGCGTGTCATATCGGTGCTCCTGGGTGTGAGTGAGGCCTGCGAAGCTCTTCGCCAGGCTTGTCACCCCCAGGCGCAGCCGAGGCCGCGCAGGTGCCAGTCCGTTTCGAAATGCTTCTCTTCAGCGAATCGGACACAGGGAGACGATTTTCGGGAAGACAGCCGAGACCGCCCTGCTCTGTAGTTAACCCGTCGATGCGAGGCGCATCTGCGGTAGCTCGATGCGGCGAGACCTGTTGCACTATCAAGGATGCAAACCAGTCGATCGCCATGGATGGTGATGCGAGTCGCCTACTGCATAGTCAAGCAAGCGCTACCGGCGTACTCGCACAAGACAGTCCGAAGACATACACGCAGCATCTACTCTTCACCTGTCCCGGTCTGCACCGGTTCTTCGCGCGTGAAAAACCCCCGCTCTCGCGGGGGCTTTCCGAGGACCGCTTGGATTCTCAGTTTACTGCGGAGTCGCCGCAGAACAGGCAGAAGTCAATCTCAGCGCCGGCGGCGCAGCGCCAGACCGGCCACGCCGAACAGCGCGACGCTGGCGGGAGCGGGCACGGCGAAGATCTCCACACCGTTGTAGATCGTCGAACTGCTCCAACTGCCGCCGCCATTGCTGGAGAAGCGGTAGCCCACGAACGACACGCCTTCCGACCCGGTGGGGGCGGCGTTCGGTGTGAGCGATTCCCAAAGCAGCGAGTTGGTCACCGTCGGCCCGTCCAGCACGAACCAGTAGTTCGTGCCGGCAGTCAGCGTGAAGGGCGCGGCGGTGGTGATGCTGACCAGCAGACTGTCCGCCCCGGCGGGGACGGCGACGGGGTCAAAGGGGGCGAGCAGGGCGCCCGGGTTGCCGCCCACGCTGGAGTAGATGCCGCCCGACAGGTTGCGGGGCGCGGTGTCCGGGTTGTTCATCATCGCAACCAGCGAATGGAAGTCCCAGTTGTCAACGCCCATGGTGAGTCCGACCGCCTTGGTGCGGTCAGCGCCGTCGGTTCCCAGGCCGAGGTTCGTGCCCGTCCCGGAGCCGGTGCCCGGAAGATTCGAGAGGATCGAGGTTTGCGCGGCGGCCGTAGCGGCGAACATCAAGCCGCCGACGGCAGCCGCCGTGAGGGCGCGTGTGAGTTGCATGTTTCTTCTCCTGACTGTGTGCAGAGTGGGCGTCGGCTCGTGCGCACGCGCGCTCGATGCCGGTCGCCGTCGTGGGCGGAGGCCGCCCGCCTGACCGTGGCGGATACCTGTGTTCCTATCCAGTCGATTGCCGAGTGACTGGTCTTCCCTGGCAGCGGGCACATAGGCCTCTTCTGCACTCTACATCCTCTTCAGCCGCGGTCAAAGAGAATCCTCGCGATTTCTCTCGGACCGCCCGCTCGCCAAATGTCGGCGTGAGATCTAAGTCACCTGCGCATCGATCCTTGCGACGACAGGCGGACGCGGCAAAGGCCGGCGCGCCGCCTGCTCGGT